>QOAX01000316.1 GCA_003972865.1 Verrucomicrobiota bacterium
ACACGCTTCTGCCGGGCATCCTCGACCCGAGCCGAGAAATCCGTGAAGGCTTCGAGCAAATGCACGTGCAAACCCGTGACGGTCGGCTGCTCAGCGGTTTCCTGACCGATCGCACCGACAAGCTGCTGATCCTGCGCGGCATCGACGGCAGCGACGCGGTGATTGAGCAGTCCCAAGTCGAGTCGACGTATGTGAGTCCGCGAAGCCTGATGCCGGAGGGGTTGCTCGCCGGCTTGACTGACCAGCAGCTCCGTGACTTCTTCGCCTACCTGCGCATCGCCCAGCCGATCCGGAATTAAGGCTTATTCCCTCTGAAATGTACTTGCAGAGTTACCGGGTTTCCTCACTCTCGCCGCAGCCAACAAATGTCACGATTGAGTTTCGTTCAGGTTGCGATTGTGCCTCTCCTCCTGCTGCCTTGTGCCGATATCCCGGTTGAGGCGGATCCGTTTGAGGTTGACCGGTTGCTTGAGGTGAAGGTTGCGATGCCGGCCGAGGACTGGAAAAAGATGAGGTATGAGCATCACGATCTTTTCGGGTTGATCACCCCCCGCAAGCCAGGCAAGCCGCGACCCAATCCGTACAACTATTTCAAAGGCAATGTCACCATAGGCGGCAAGCTGTTCAAGAATGTGGGACTGCGCAAGAAGGGATTGCTCGGTTCCGTGAATGCCCAACGGCCATCGATCAAGATCAACTTCGACAGGTTTGGGACAGAGCAGGAATTCGAGGGCGTCTCATTGATGACACTGAACAACAACGACTCCGACGGATCGCTGGTGAAACAGCACATGGCGTACGAGTTATTCCGCAAAGCGGGCATACCTGCGCCGCGCTGCAACTTCGCGCGCGTCACGGTGAACGGCGAATATCTCGGGGTTTACAGTCACGTTGAGTCGGTGCGAAAGGATTTTCTGAAACGGCATTTTACGAAGGCGAGTGGGAACCTTTACGAGGGGCAGATCAGCGACTTCACCGAGAAGGCGTCCGGCACGTTTGAGGCCAAGACCAACGAGAACAAAAACGATCGCAGCGACTTGCTCAAGGCGACCAAGGCGTTGGCGGTGCCGGATGACCAACTCTTTGACGCCGTCGGCAAAGTGGTCGACTCCGATGATTTTTATCGCTACTGGGCAATGGAATGCCTGATTGGCTTCAACGATGGGTACACTGGCAACCAGAATAACTTTTTCATCTACAACGACCCAGAGTCCGGCCGGTTCAAGTTCATTCCATGGGGCGCCGACGGTGTGTTTCGAGCGCGCAGTGGCAAAGCCAGCCAGGCCGGCACGCCAATCTCGGTCATGGCGGAGGGGGCCGTTGCACATCGGTTCTACAAAACGCAGCAGGGTCGAAAACGTTACCGATCTGAGTTACTCCAAGTGCTGGACGAGGTATGGGACGAGCAGGCACTGCAGGCGAAACTCGACAAACTTGTGCCGATGCTGCGGCCTCACACCCATTTGCCGCCGAGGCTGTACGATCGAGCCGTTGATTCTGTGCGCCGTTTTATTTCCAAGAGACGAAACATGCTGGCCGCGGAGTTAACAGGACCCATTCCGCTTTGGCCCAAAAAGATGCGAGGCAGTGGCGGAGCGAAAGCAAAACCCAAGTTGCTGACAATGAAGTGTACGTTCAAAACCAAGTGGTCGGAGGCGGGTGATCTCTCTTTTCAAAACAAGATCGGTGAATGCATCATTGAATTGATCCATGGCGGTGAGCCGATCGAGATCACCGACATGCGGGCGCGTGCCGAGTCAACCCAGGGCACGGCGCGTTATGGATTTCCTGTGATTTCCGCGGTCGGCAGAATCAAGGACTCCCAAATGGAGGTGGCGGTCAACCTGATGATCGACCCCGGCTTTTACAAGGTGTCTGACACTATCCCGATCGACGGCTTTACCATCTGGGGTTTTGTCCGGATGGGCAGGCAGGGATCGGTCAAATTCAAACGAATCGGCTGGGCCAGGGGCGAACTCAAATTGACTGCGGCGAGTCGCAAGGAGGGAGAGACGGTTGCTGGATATTTTGAGGCGTCCTGCAGTCCGTTCGGCAAACTCGACTTCAACTCCAAGACGAAGGAAAATTGATCCCGCTTGGCCAAGCAGGCACCCTGTGATTGCCAAGCACTTGGCCAAGGCCGCATACTGCGTCGCGGATGAGTAAACAGTTTTACCTCACCACCGCCATCGACTACGTCAACGGGGAACCTCACCTCGGGCACGCTTACGAGAAGATCATCACGGACATTATTGCCCGGACGCATCGCAGTCTGGGGCAGGAGGTGTTTTACCTGACCGGCCTCGATGAGCACGGCCAAAAGGTTCAGACCGCCGCCAAGGCCGCCGGCAAAGATCCGCAGGCGTACTGCGATGAGTTCGCGGAAATCTGGGAGACGTTTGCAGGCCGGTTGAACCTGACAAACGCCGACTTCGTCCGCACGTCGTCGGAACGCCACAAGGTTTTTGTCCAGACGGCGCTGCAGAAACTTTACGACACCGGCCACTTCTACCAGGCGGAGTATCGTGGGTTTTACTCCGCCCAGCAGGAGACTTTTTTGACGGAGAAAGACCGGCGCGAGGACGGCACGTTTGATCCCATTTATGGCGAGGTCACCGAGTTGGTGGAGCACAACTACTATTTCAGGCTTGGCGAACATCAGCAGTGGCTGATCGATCACATCGAAAGCAACCCCGACTTCGTCCAGCCGGAGACGCGACGAAACGAGGTGCTTGGTTTTCTCAAGAACAACACGCTCGAGGATCTCTGCATCACCCGCCCGAAAGAGCGGCTCGAGTGGGGGATTCCGCTGCCGTTCGACGAGGAATACGTCACCTACGTTTGGTTCGATGCGTTGAGCAACTACGCCAGCATCCCGGCGGCATTGGGCGACGAGGCGGCGGCCGGGCCGATCGGGCTTGAGGCCCAGCCGGATGCGCCCTCGCTTTGGCCGGCTGACGTTCACGTCATCGGCAAGGACATTCTCAAGTTTCACGCCGTCTATTGGCCGATCATGCTCAAAGCCATGGGGCTGCTTTTGCCCAAACAGGTGCTCGTGCATGGTTGGTGGCAGAAGGACGGCCAGAAGATGAGCAAGACCACCGGCAACGTCGTCGATCCCGTCGCGGTCATTGACGAGTGGGGCGTCGATGCGTTCCGCTACTACGTCGTGCGTGAGTTGGACATCGGGCCGGACGGCAACTGGACTGACGAAAGTTTCCAGGCCCGCTACTCCGCCGAGTTGGCCAACGGCTTGGGCAACCTCGTCAACCGATCGCTTTCGATGCTGAACCGCTACCGCGGCGGCACGCTTGAGGCGACCTCCGACGAGTTGGCCGAAGATGCTGAAAAATGGATCGCCCAGGCGCGGAAAAACTATGAGTCGCATCAGATTCAAGCGGCGCTGGTGAGCATCTGGGGACTGGTCGATCGCGCCAACCAATACGTCGAGCAGACGGCACCATTCAAATTGGCCAAGCAGGAGGATCAAGCCGATCGGCTCAACGAAGTGCTCTACAATCTGGCCGAGGCGTGTCGTGTCTTGGCGGTGCTGCTTTGGCCGGTTGTGCCGGAGACGGCCGAGAAAATCTTCGGGCAACTTGGCATCGACGACTCGCCGGCGAACTTCGACCTGGCCAAGTGGGGCGGCCTGGCTAGGGGCCACACCTGCAACAAGCCGACACCCCTTTTCCCGCGCTCGGATCTCGAGAAGAAGTAGCGCTTGGTCAACCGCTTGGTTGTGTCGCGCGGCTCGGCGCGTTAACGTTTCGGGCGAACAATGAGGAGATCGACTTGGTTTTTTTGTGGACTGATCATGGCAGGCGCAACCTTGGCTGAAAGCGAAACCAGGCCGGCCCCGATCCTCGACGATCCCTACCTTTGGCTGGAGGAGGTCGAAGGCAAACGGGCGCTCGAGTGGATCGGGGAACGCAACCGCGAAACCCTAACTGAACTCCGATCCGACGAGCGTTACGATCGCTTCCTTGAACAGGCCGGGGAGTTGTTGAATGCCAAGGATCGCATCCCATACGGCTCGATTCGTGGGAAGTACATCTACAACTTCTGGCAGGACACGGAGCATGTCCGGGGCATCCTGAGGCGCACCACGCCGGCCTCATACCGCACCGCCGAGCCAGAGTGGGAAACGGTGCTCGACGTCGATGCCCTGGCCAAGGCGGAAGAGGAAAACTGGGTTTACAAGGGAACCTCCTGGCTTGCTCCCGGTTACGAGCGCTGCCTGGTCAAACTTTCGCGCGGGGGAACTGACGCGTCGGTGCATCGCGAGTTCGACGCCGTGACCAAGCGCTTCGTCGAGGGCGGCTTCGTGTTGCCTGAGGCCAAGTCGGGTGTCGCCTGGGTCGATCGCGACACGCTGCTCGTCGGCACCGACTGGGGCGAGGGCACGCTGACCGAGTCCGGTTATCCGCGCATTGCGAAACGCTGGAAGCGCGGCACGCCCCTGGCCAGGGCCGCGACGGTGTTCGAGGGTCGCCACGAGGACATCGGCATCTGGCCGCGTGTGATGGATTCCGGCGAGGAGACCCTGCCGATGATCGACCAGTCGCTGACGTTCTTCACCGGTGCGTACCACCTCATCGGCGACGAAGGGAAACTCCGGCGGTTACCGTTGCCGGAGTCTGTGGATTTGGCCGGATTCTACTCCGGTCGAATCCTGTTCACCCTGCGGGACGCTTGGGAAGTTGCGGGGCGGACATTTTCGCAGGGGTCGCTGCTGGCGATCAGTGCGGCGGCGTCTCAGGTCACCGGCGAACTACCCGGCGTGGAGACTGTTTACGTGCCGGACGACCGGACGAGCATCTCGGGCGTCACCGTCTCGCGAAGTGGATTGTATGTTATTCTGCTGCACAATGTTAAGGGGCGAATCCTGCGCTTCCGGGTGGAGCCCGACACCGGCAAATGGAGTTCCGAGCTGCTGCCGTTGCCGGCCAATGGCACCGTGTCCATCTCGGCGGCGAGTCCCCATTCCGACACGGTGCTGGTCAATTACGAAGATCACATCACACCGGACCGGTTGAGCGAGTACGACGCAGGGGCGAATGCGCTGACTCTGCTCAAGTCGCTGCCGGCGCGTTTCCGGGCCACCGGGTTGCAGGTCGGTCAGCACATGGTCGCAAGTACCGACGGCGAGGCGGTGCCGTACTTTGTGATTCATCGCAGGGGGCTGAAGCTCGACGGCTCGACGCCGACGATCCTTTACGGTTACGGCGGGTTCGAGATTTCGCTCAAGCCAAGCTACTCGGCGACCATCGGCAAGCTTTGGCTCGAGCGCGGCGGCGCCTACGCCGTGGCGAACATCCGGGGCGGCGGCGAGTTCGGGCCGCGCTGGCACGAGGCTGCGCTCAAGACGAATCGCCAGCGTGCCTACGACGACTTCATCGCCGTGGCGGAGGACTTGGCCAAGCGCGGCATCACCTCGCCCAGGCGTCTGGGCATCTCCGGCGGCAGCAATGGCGGCCTGTTGGTCGGCGCCATTTTCACACAGCGTCCCGAACTGCTGAACGCCGTCGTTTGCCGCGTGCCGTTGCTGGACATGCTGCGCTACACCAAGCTGCTGGCCGGCGCGAGCTGGGCGGCCGAGTACGGCGATCCCGAGGATCCCAAGATTCGCGAGGCGCTCCTCAAGTATTCACCGTATCAAAACATATTCCCCGATCGCAAATACCCGAGAGTGTTCATCGAGACATCGACCAAGGACGACCGGGTGCACCCCGGCCACGCGCGAAAAATGGTGGCCCGAATGCGCGAACAGGGACACCCGGTTTTGTACTTTGAAAACACCGAGGGCGGCCACGCCGCCGGAGCCAACCTCAAGCAACACGCCCGCCGCTACGCCCTCGAGTACGTCTACTTCTCCCGCCAACTCGGGCTCGAGTGAGGGTCCGGCCAGGCGCGCTCAGGAGCCGGCGAGGGGTTCGAGGGGGTGGCGGGTGAGTTCTTTTAACTGCGTTCGCTCGGCGAGGAGCTTGGCCAACTGGTCGTCGTTTGCGCCGGTGAGTTCGCGCTTGATCCCGCCCAGGCGACGCTCGATGGACTGGTTGCGCAGCCGCAGCACGATGTCTTTCAACTGCTTCGCCGGGTCGGGGATGGTTCGGCCGTCGGCCACGGCCTCGGTGGCTAGACGCTTGAATGCGTCGGCATTCAGTGCGCCGAGCAAGGCCGGCATTCCGGCATCGGGGTTCCCGGCGGCGAGGGCGAAGTGTTGCTGCAGAATCTCGCGCACGGCGGGGTGCGCCACCCAGTCGAGGTCGAGATGTGCCTCGAGCCACTCGGTGGAGTCGCGGTCGATGAGCGCGAGCTTGAGCAGCCAAAACTCCACCGGTGTCGGCTTGGTCATCGGGTGCCCGGCGTCCCCGGGTGGCGGCTCGTCGTACTCCGGTTCCGGTCGCTGGAAGCCGCGCTTCTTTTTCTTGAACTCGGCGCGCACGGCATCGGTATCGACGTCGAGACGGCGGCTGACTTTTTGCGCGTAGGTGTCGATGAGCACCGGGTTGGCGGTTTTTTGAACCGCGTCGCGCATTTCCTGCACGATGTTGATCCGGCCGCGGTCGGAGCTGGCGTCGTGCACGCGGCAGAGGTAGTCGAGCAGGAAGTCGAAAAAGCCGGGCGCGTCGGCGATCAGCTGGCGGAAGGTATCGGCGCCTTTTTCACGAATGAAGCTGTCGGGATCGTGCGGTTGCGGGATGACGGCGACACGGATGGCCAAGCCGCTGGCGAGCAGGTCGTCGAGTGAGCGCAGGGTGGCCTGCTGCCCGGCGGTGTCGGAGTCGAAACAGAGGACGACCTCCTCGGCGTAGCGCTTGAGGATGCGGGCGTGGTCGGCGGTGAGCGCGGTGCCCTGCGGCGCGACGGTATTCTCAATGTCAGCCAGGTGGCAGGCGATGGTGTCGAGCTGGCCTTCGCAGATGATGACTGACTTGGCGTCGAGGATGGGGCGCTTGGCCTTGTCGAGCCCGTAAATCACCCGGCGCTTGCTGAAGATCGGCGTCTCCGGCGAGTTGATGTATTTGCCGCCCTTCTGCTCGGCGGAAAGCACACGGCCGCTGAATCCGATCACCCGGCCCTGCTCGTCGCAGATTGGAAAAATAAGCCGGCCACGAAACCGGTCGTAGTGGCCCTTGTCACCAGCGATGGCGAGGCCGCCCTTCTCGAGTAGTCCGGTGTCGTGTTTCTTCGACTTGGCCCAGTTGACGGTGTCGTCCCATTCGTCCGGGGCGAAGCCGATGCGGAAGCGCTTCACTGCCTCGTCGCTGATGCCGCGTTTGGCCAGGTAGTCGCGGGCGGCCTGCACATTGGCGTCGTTGGCCAGCGTGGTTTCCCAGCGCTGGGCCACCTGCTCGTGGAGGGTACGGAGTTTTTCCCTGAGCGAGCCCTCTTCGCGCTGGCCGGAGTTCATCTCAAACTCGATCGGAATGCGCGCCCGCTCAGCCAGGCGCTGCACCGACTCGACAAAGGAGAGGTTCTCGAACTCGCGCAGAAACGTGAACACGTCGCCGCCCTTGTGGCAGCCGAAGCAGTGGAAAATCTGCCTGGACGGCGAGACGTTGAAGCTGGGTGTTTTCTCGTTGTGGAACGGGCAAAGGCCGATGAAGTTGGTACCGGCGCGCTTCAGCGGGAGATACGAGCCGATGACATCCACGATGTCGCTTGCGTTGCGGATCTGCTCGATCGTGGCCTGGGGGATGACGGGCAAGGCAGGTCCGGCGGTTGGGTTAGTTGGCTTTGTTGCGAATGAGCCAGTAACGGATGGTGACCGCCTGCGGGTGGCCCGGCTGGAGGCCGATCACGCGCTTGTAATGGACGTTGGCCCGGGTCACGTCGTTGAGCTTCTCGGCATACAGTTTGCCGGCCTCGAAGTGGGCCTGCGCGTTGTCCGGATCGAACTGCAGGAAGGTCTCAAATTCGCTTGCGGCGTCGGCGTAGTAGTTACCCTGCACGAGCGACATGGCGAAGTTGAACCGCGCCGGCCCGTCGTTCGGATCGATGGCCAGGGCGTGCTCGAACGACTGCAGCGCGAGGTCGGTGTCGCCGGTGTAAAAGGCCGCCTGGCCAAGCTCGAACCGCGCGTCGAACCAGGCCGGGTCGGCCTTGGCCGCCTCGATGTACGCGGCCTTGGCCCGCTGCCATTCCTCGGTTTTCTGGGCTATTGCGCCGTCGTTGAAATAGGCCTTGGCCACCTGCCGGTCACCGCTGTTGGGCAGGGCAGGGCTCAGGTATTTGTAGCGCGGGAAGGCAACCGCGCTTGGCAGGACGCTGGCCACCTTCACGGCGTTCGTGGAGGCCTTGGCCAACAGCCTGGGGCTGGGCAGCGGCGTGGTCGGGATGGGGATGTTCGAGCGCCATGAAATTTGGAATTTGGATTTTTTCTTCGGTTTGACTTCTGTTTTTTCGTCGTCGTCGCCGAACCAGTTCAGCGGATTCAGCCGCTGCTTCCAGTCCTTGGCCGGCTCCGGCTTGGGAGTGGCGTCCGCTTGGGCGACTTCCGGCTCCGGCTCGGGTGCGCTTGGCTCGGCCGGTTCCGGCTTGGCCGCCGGGACGGGCAGCGGCGCGGGCTCAACCACGGTCACGACTTCCGGTTCGGGTGCGGCCGGTTCCGGCGCGGGCTCTTCAGCGGGCGGCTCAACGATCACGACTTCGGCTGGCTCCGGCTCGGGGGCCGGCTCCGGCTCGGGCACGACCTCCGCGACGACCGGCTCGGGCTTGACCTCCTCTTTTGGCTCCGGCTCAACTTCGGCGACGGGCTCCGGCTCGGGGGCCGGCTCCGGCTCCGGCTCGGGGATCGGTTCGGGCTTGAGATATTCCTCGAGTTTGTTGGCGAGTGTCCTGATATCGGTATCCTCGTTCGGCGCGAGGGCTAGTAGATAAGCGCGATACGCCTTCAGCGCGGCGTCGTATTGCTTCATCTGCTGCCGGGCCGCGCCGAGGTTGTGCAGGGCCTTGGTGTTTTTTTTGTCGAGTTCAATGGCCTCCTCGAAATGAACGGCGGCGTCGCTGTATCTCTTTTGTGACCAATCGATGTTGCCGAGGTTGTTTTTCGCGCGGGGGTCGTTGGGGATTTTGCTGAAGCTTTTCTCCGCATCGTCGATTCGTTTCGCGCCGTACTCGGCGATTCCCTTCTCGAGCCAGAGATCAAAAACTTGGTCGGTTGATTTTGTGCCGCTGGTCGTGATGAGCAGCGAACCGAGGTCGTTGGCGGCCTCTTCCCATTCCGCTGCCTCGAGGTGCAGCCAGGCGCGGTTTTGGTACGCTTGAATCCTGCTTCCCTGGCCGCCTTTTTCGATGGCGAGATCGAACCACTTTTTTGCCTCTCTCAATTCCCCGGTCTCGGCGGCCCCAGTTTTGTTCTTGGAGAGGATTTGGTGCGCGAGACCAAGCTGGTTGTAGAGTTTACCGACGACGACGAGATTGGTCTTGAGGTTGGGGTGATTCTCGATGCGTTCCCGGGCATCCTCCAGCCGCTCGAGCGCCCCGGCGGTTTTGCCGTCGGCGAGCAGGCGGCTGCCTTCCTCGAGGGCTTTTTGCTCGGGCGGGGTGCACCCGGCGAGGGTGGCCACCAGGCAAACGGCAGCCAAAAGCCGGCCGACCCTGTCGGTGGGATTTTGCGTGGTGCGCATGGCTGCTGGTGGTAGCATCGCGGTACGGGCGAGTCAAGGGAGTCACATCCCTTTGCGGGCCCACTCCATCGTGCTCCCCAAAAAAAACAACCGCAGCCCGGCTTGGCCGGGCCGGGCCGACTCCCGGCTGGGTACACGTTTTTTTTGCCTCCCGCTGGCGGGAGTCTTGGCCTTGGCCCCGCTTGGCCAAGCAGAGGAGGCCACTCCGGCACCCAGGCCCCGCATCCTGTTGGTGGAGGACATGTCCGCGCTGCGCGAGTTCGAGGTCGATGCCGCCAAGGTCGCGGAAATGGTCTCCGAGGGGCTGAAGCGGCTCACCGGCAGGCCAAGCGAGGCGGCCGCCTGGCTGTCGCTGATCAGCCCGGCGGACACGGTCGGCATCAAGGTCAACTCGGTGCCGGGGCCGATTGGCGGCACGCGCAAGCCGGTGGTCGACGCGGTTGTGCGCGGGTTGCTCGAGGCGCGGCTGCCGCCGGATCGGATCATTATTTGGGACCAGTCGCTGGCCAGCTTGCGGGCGGCGGGGTTCGGCGGCTTGGCCAAGCGGCACGGTGTGCGGCTGGCCGGGAGCCGGGATGCCGGCTGGGATGAGTCGGTCATTTATGAATCGTCGATCGTGGGCACGCTGGTCGCTGGCGACCTTGGCTTCGAGCGTGACGGGGAGAACGCCAGCCGCAAGTCGCACCTGTCCCGGCTGCTCACCGGGGAACTGACGCACATCATCAGCATCTGTCCGCTGCTCAACCACAATCAGGCCGGTGTGTCGGGCCACCTGGTCGGTCTTGTCGATGGCAGCATGGACAACTCCCGCCGGTTCAGTGCGGACGCCTCGATCCTCTCGGTGGCGGTGCCGGAGATTTTGGCGATCGAGGACGCGAAGCAGCGCCGGCATCTTGGCGACCGGCTGGTGCTCAACATCACCGACGCGTTGTTCTGCCAATACCTTGGCCAGAGCAAATGCCTGCTGCACTACACGGTGGGGCTTGGCCAACTGCGCTTCAGCACCGACCCGGTGGCGCTGGATGTCTTCTCGATTGAGGAACTCAAGCGGCAGCGAGAACGGTTCGAGGTGGACTACTCGCCCCCCGACTCTGCCCTGTACAAAAACGCTGCGCTGATCCAGCTCGGCGAAAGCAACCCGGCCCGCCGCGAGGTCGTGGAGATCGTTCGCTGACTTGCCTGGAGGGAATCGCGGATTGACACGACCCCACCGGGCCACCCAAAACAGGGCCCGCTTATGAGCTTGTTAGCTGACAAAGTTGCCGTGGTGACCGGCGCGGGCCGGGGGATCGGCCGCGCGGTTGCCCTCGCCTACGCCAGGATGGGCGCCGACGTGGCCTGCGTCTCACGCACGGAGGAAAACTCGGCCAAGGTCGCCGCCGAGGTGGAGGCGCTTGGCCGCAAGGCCTGGGCGTTGGCCGTCGATGTTTCCGACACGGCCGCGGTCGATGTGGCCGCAAAGGAGATTCTCGAGTCGGCCGGAAGGGTGGACATCCTCGTAAACAACGCCGGCGTGACCCGCGACAACCTGCTCATGCGCATGAGCGAGGAGGAGTGGGACACCGTGCTGGACATCAACCTCAAGGGAGCGTTCAACTTCACCAAGGCATTCTCGCGCACATTCATCAAGCAGCGCAGCGGGCGCATCATCAACATCGCCTCGGTGATCGGCCTGATCGGCAACGCCGGCCAGAGCAACTACGCCGCGAGCAAGGCGGCGCTCATCGGGTTCACCAAGTCGATCGCCAAGGAACTGGCGCCGCGAGGCATCACCGTCAACGCCATCGCACCCGGCTTCATCGAGACGGACATGACCGCCGCGCTGGACGACAAGGTGCGTGGCGAGATTCTCGCCAGTGTGCCGCTGGGCCGGTTCGGTTCGCCGGACGACATCGCCCACGCGGCGGTGTTTTTGGCGATGGAGCCCACCGGCTACGTCACCGGGCAAGTTCTCACCGTGGACGGTGGCATGGTGATGTGAGCATTTAAGGGCCGGTTTTTTGCGAATAGGAGCTTGACGGCTCCGGCTGGCGTTCTTAAAGAAGCCCCCGAACATTTGGAGACTTATGTCTGATAATTCACCCGCAGATCGAATCAAGAAAATCATCGTCGAGCAGCTCGGCGTCAACGAGGACCAAGTCAAGCCGGAGGCCAAGTTCATCGAGGACTTGGGCGCGGACTCGCTCGACACCGTCGAGCTGGTCATGGCACTGGAGGAGGAATTCGGAACCGAGATTCCCGACGAGGATGCTGAAAAGCTCCAAAGCGTTGGGGATGTCATCAAATTCATCGAGGACACCCAGTCCTAAGGGCCGGGGCGGATTCTGGGGAAGCCCGAGCCGCCGCTTGGCTTGGCTGACCTGCTTGGCTTCATGGCCGACCCAACACGAAAGCGAGTCGTCGTCACTGGCCTCGGCGTCGTCACGCCGCTTGGCCAGGGGATCGGCACCTTCTGGGAGAACCTCAGCTCCGGCCAGTGTGGCATTGGCCAGGTCACCATGTTCGACACCGGGGGCTATGCCTGCACCATTGCCGGCGAGGTCAGGGACTTTGATCCCACACCGGCCTTTCCCTCGCCCAAGGAAGTCCGACGCACCGACCGGTTCACCCAGTTGGGCATGATGGCGGGCTGGGAGGCGCTCAACGATTCCGGTTTGGATTTCGACAGAGTGAATCGTGATCGTGTCGGTGCGTTCATCGGGTCGGGAATTGGCGGGCTCAGCACGCTGGAGAACCAGCATAAGACACTGCTTGAGCGTGGCCCTGGCCGGATGTCACCGTTCTTCATCCCGATGATGATCATCAACATGGCTTCGGGGATGTTCTCGCTCTACCACGGCCTGCGTGGACCCAACGTGGCCACCTGCTCCGCCTGCGCCACTGCCAGCCACGCCATCGGAGAGGCGTGGCGCACATTGGTCATGGGCGATGCCGACGCAATGTTCGCCGGTGGCACCGAGGCCGCCATTACACCTGTTGCCTTGGGCGGATTCGCTGCGATGAAGGCGTTGAGCACCCGCAACGACGATCCTCAACATGCCTCACGGCCGTTCGACGCGGAACGCGACGGCTTCGTCATAGGCGAGGGTGCCGGCGTGCTGGTGCTGGAGGAACTCGAGCACGCCAGGGCGCGCGGCGCGCGGATCTACTGCGAGATAGCCGGATACGGCAACACCGCCGACGCCTACCACATGACCTCCCCCGCGCCGGGAGGCGAAGGCGGCGCGCGCGCCATGCGAATGGCACTCAACTCGGGCGGACTCAACCCAGAGGATATTTCCTACATCAACGCCCACGGCACCTCCACGCCGCAGGGCGACGCCTGCGAGACACAGGCCATCAAGTCGGTGTTCGGCGACCACGCACGCCGCCTGGCGGTCAGTTCCACCAAGGGGGCGACCGGCCACATGCTGGGGGCCGCCGGCGGGGTGGAGATGGCCGTGTGCTGCAAGGCGCTCGAGACCGATACTGTGCCGCCAACCATCAATTATGAAACCCCCGACCCCGACTGCGACCTCGACTATGTTCCCAACGAGGCCCGCGAAATGGAGGTCAACGCCATCGCAAATAACTCCTTCGGCTTCGGCGGCCACAACGCCTGCCTCGTGGCGAAGAAATTTACGGGTTAACCGGCCGGCCGCTTGGCCAAGCGCCGGGCTGCTTTCGGCATTATGGCATCTGACAAAGTATTGCAACGAATGGAGCGTTGGCTGGCGAAGGCCGACTCGCACCCCTTGGCCAAGCGCGAGGCCGACTTGGCCCTGCTGTTGGCTAAAAACGCCGAAGCTTGGGAGAAGTACGGCCAATTTTACGAGGGCTG
>QOAX01000129.1 GCA_003972865.1 Verrucomicrobiota bacterium
TTTCCGCTACCAGCTCAGCAACCTGTACGACTTCGACCCGGCGCAACACACCGTCGCCGACGATGAGTTGAGCGGGCTGGATCGCTGGATACTCGCGGCGTTCGCCAAGCTCGACGCCGATGTCCGCGCGTCGTTCGACAAGTGCGAATTCCACATCGCCTACCAGCGCATCACGCAGTTCGTCGCCGTGGAACTCTCGGCGATTTACCACGACACCGTGAAGGATCGCCTCTACACCTCGCCGGCCAATTCGCCGCGCCGCCGCTCGACGCAGACCACGCTTTACCGGCTCGTGCAGGGCTTCGCCAAAATGCTCTCGCCGATGCTCGTGTTCACCGCCGACGAAGCGTGGGAAGCCATCCCGCATCTCGGCACCGGCAGCGTGCACCTGGCCGATTGGGAGCCGTTCGAATCCCGCTTCAGTGACGAGGAACTGGCCGACTGGAAGACGATGTTCGCCATCCGCGAACGCGTCCTGCCGGTGCTCGAGAAAGCGCGCCAAGCCAAGCAGATCGGCAAGAGTCTCGAGGCCTGCGTGACCCTCACCGGCAATGGCCGCGAACTTGAAATTGGCCAAGCGCACCAAGAGGATTTGCGAGAGTTAATCAACGTCTCGCAACTCAAGCTCGAAGCGGGCGAAGGCGAGGAGTTGCAGGTCGTCGTGACCAATGCCGAGGGCGAAAAATGCGAACGCTGCTGGCGCTGGGAACCCACCGTCGGCTCACACGACGATCACGCCACCCTCTGCACCCGCTGCGTCGAGGCCGTCAATCAGGCCATCGCCTAATTCCTGCCTTTTTGTAACGAGTCCACAATAGCTTGGGACTCCATCAGCTTCGCGTTGGCGCGTTCTGCCTTCTGCTGATCATTCCCTTCAACAGCTTCTAGCATAAGCTGAAAAGCCTCCAATCTTAACTATCCTCGAAAAGGATATCGTTGCACCACGAGAGGCGGCACAGTTTGAATATGAGAGTGACTCTCCAGATGGCACTGAATTAACAATCTTGTTCGCTGCCCAGACAAGTTTGAGGGCCGACTAAAGTTGTTTGGGTGGCGACCGAAGTCGATTAGGCCGTCTCCAATCTCGTTCGTTCCGTCCCTCAAGTTCTTTCGTGGTTCCATAAAGTCGTCGATGGCACGTCCCAAGCACTTTGAACGTTGGTCCAAGTCAACAGGTCATGCCTCGACTCATTTCAAGGGGCCCTAAAAGTCCATTTTTAGGAGTAAAAACAGCGGTCTTTATTTTTCTTCAGAAAAATTTTCCCAATCAGGAACTTTAGTTGTAATTCATTATATAACCATTATGGAAACATTAGTTGATTATTGGTACGGAAAGAATCGCGACCGGAACTTGGACCTGCACAAGGCTAAGCTCGAGGTCCCGACCCAACAGATTTCACCAACGACGAAATCTCAAAAACAGATTGAGAAAAAACCGAAGGGGAAAATTAATAAAATGAAACAAAATAAAAACATAGAAGAGTGGCTCACAACCGTCACAGAGTCGTGGGCTGAGCACGCAAAGGAAGAAACCTTTTCTGGGATGAATCTCGCCCAGTTCAAGGTGTTAACCGGCACGTCGACCACTGAACGCGAACGGCTCGACACAATCCTGCGGGATCGTCGGGCCGGTATTGCGCTACGTGAGGCGGCGGACAGAAAAACAAAGGAGTACATCAAGATGGTGGTTCATGCCGTTTTGGCGGATCCGGATCACGGGCCGAACTCTGCATTGTATCGTGCGATGGGTTATATCACGGACAACGAGCGCGCCAGCGGGTTAACCCGCAAAGGCGATGCGTCTGATGACCCATCCAACGAGTAACGAAACAAATTGGTAAAAAGAAAACCGATGCATTGGTGGTCCCGGTCTCCCGGGGCCACCTTTTTCCACCTACGGTTCAGCCTCAATCCACGGCTTTTGAGGATGGCCTGGTAGTTGGGCTAGAGTGTTTCGAGATAGGCCATCAAGTCGCGAAGTTCATGCTTTGTGAGAATGGCGCCCACGGGAGGCATGACCGAGGTTTTGGATTCGGTGATGTTCTTGATTAAGTTGACAGGGATCTCCCTTGCTTTGCCTTGAGGCGGAATCAGGGTCAGCGTTTTTTTGGTTCGATTTCCGATGCTTCCGGCAAGGACTTCACCGTTGCTCAACTCGATGACTGTCACACCGAATCCTTCCGCGATATCCACACTGGGAGCGATGAGGGAGCGGAGTAGATAATCCTTGTCGACCCGTTTTCCTATTCCGCCCAATTCGGGCCCTACCTGCTTGCCTTTACCGCCGGCGTTGTGGCACCGGACACATTGCGCAGCTACATGGTTTTCGTAAACCAACTTCCCTTTGGCAGGTTGACCGCCGACCAGTGTTGATCGATAGGAGGCAACAGGATCCGAGGAGGACTGCCTTGATTCGTATTGGGCAACAAGGCGTTTCAGTCTTGGGGTTTGTCGTGCCTCGGCTGAAGTAACCACATCAAGCTCGAGTGCCTTGGAAAGCTCTCCCCCCAGAAGTGAGGCAAGGGCATCACTCAGGATTTCATCCCCCCTGGCGCTTGTCGTGGCTCCCAACTGGGTTAGGAATGTTTGTTGGGCTGGAAGGCTCAATGTTCTCCAGCTGGTTTCCAGTCGCGCAGCGAAAGTTTTTGGTTCGATTTCTGCAAATTTACCCACCACAGCGACCTGGATTTCCGGATGCTTGCTCTTTAAAAGTGCGGCCAGTTGATCGGACGCGTCCTGTGTTTTATTCGCCTGAACAGATTGGATGGCCTGAACCCGCGCACTCAAATCCTGTGACTCAGACTTGGCGATCACAAGCAACGGGCTGGCTCCCAGTTTGATCTGAAGTTTCTCACACAACCGGATGAGTTCGGCGAGCAATTCGGAATCGGAAGCCTCGAAAAGGTCCTGGAGGTTTGCGGAGATCAGTTTCTTGGCCAGAAAATCATCGCGCCTGGAAAGCTCACGCACCCGGCCCTCAACCCGATCGACGAAGGGTCGGCGGTTCCAGTCGCCCAGGCAAAGCAACGCCTCGGCTCGCATGGCACTTGGTTTGGATTGATCCAGGGCATAGGCAAGGAGGCGCTCGGCATTTACAGCCTTGCCAACCCTGAGGTTAGCGCTGAGCAGGCGCCGGGTTATGGCCTCGGACTGGCTTGTGTTTGAAGGCAATAAATCCGCCACGACAGGGAGAGCCTCCGGGATCGACTCGTCATCGTGAACCGCGCTGATGGCCTCCCGCAACACCCACTCACTGGAGTCTGCCAAAAAAGATTTTACTCCCGGATGCTTCAAGCGGCGCAGGGCGGCGACGGTCGCAACCCGCACGGCAGCCGACTTATGTTTGTTTTGTGCGCTCAACTGGGCCGGGCGGGCACTCCCGGCCAGCCCCATGATGGCTGCGTGGCGAAGGTAAGCGTCCCTGTCGTCATTGCGTTCGAGCAACGCAATCAAGCTGGGAGCTGGGAACGGTTGAGGAGTCCCCCGCCTGGCCGAGCGCCATTGCCGCATGAAATTGAACCCGGGCATTTTCGTCATGAAGAAGATCCGCCAATTTTGCGGCACAGGATTTAACTTTTTTTGTTCCCGCCAGCTTGGCTGCCTGCGCACGAATCTCGAAATCAGAATCCGTAAACGGAAGTCGCCTGGCCAGGCGTTTATTCCGCTGTGAATCAGTTTCCAGTTGGCCAAGCCCCCATAGCGCATGAACCCGGGCGAGCCGCTTGGCATTCGGGTTTGCTGCCACCTTCAACAGTTCCGCAAACTTGTCACGCCTGGCCAATTCGAATTGTGCCTCAAGCCGAATCCGCTGGTCTTCGTGGGCCAGCAGATCGACCAGGAACACATCAGGATGACCGCCGTAATTGCTGCGAAGCAACTCGGCAACCTGTTTCCGCTTTTCCGATCTGCGAATCGCGGGGTCGTCAACCACCCAGATGCTGCCAAGTTCGTTGGGTTGCCACTTTCCATCCCAGTTGGCCACGTACAGGGAGCCGTCCGGGCCAAAATTGATGGCGCTGGCCATCATCCCAAAAAGAAAGATGTGCTCGTCCACCATCTTGAAGTAGGCGCCTTGTGGCTCGGTCTTGAATGCCGTCACTTTCTGGACCGGAAATTCGCAGAGAAAAAAGGTGCCCTTGTAGCGATCATTCAACGCCGTGCCGGGATTGTACTTGAAACCTCCCGGCCCGACGGAGAATTCGCTCATGGGGGGAGTGATATACACGGCCTGCCCCTTCCAGTGCGGGAGCCAAAGTTTTTCATCGATCCAGGGGCAATAGTCCGGGGTTTGGGTCTGGCTAGGCCAGCCCCCTTTTTTGAACTGCCAGTTTAGTCGCCAACCGGAATCGCTGCCTTCCGTGATGTAAACGAACCGCTCCCGCTCCTCCCGGATGTCTCCATCGTTGTCCACCGAGAACAGGTTTCCAAATTCGTCAAAAGCCAGTTCCTGGACATTTCGCAGCCCGGTCGCAAACACCTCCAGGCTGCTGCCGTCCCAATTACACCGCAACACTCCTCCCGTATTGGGGTGGTGAAGAAGATTGCCCTCGCGGGTGCGTACGGAAAACCCGTTGTCGCCGACAGAGAAATACAGCTTGCCGTCCGGCCCGATGGTGAGTCCGTGCAGGTCGTGTCCATCAAAGGCGGCGTGAACCCCGAATCCATGAATGAAAACCTCCTGCTTGTCCGCATACCCGTCGTGATCCGTGTCATTCAACTTCCATACATCCGGATAAATGGTCGCAAAGACATCGCCGCGATAGGGAAGCACACCGGCCATGACACCGTTGATCTCCTGGTTGAATCCCTCGGCAAACACTTTGGCGACATCCGCCTTGCCGTCGTCGTCCGTGTCCTGAAGCAGATGGATCCGCTCCTTGACAGCCATCAAGTCACGCCAGTCGTGGGAACCGTCCTGATTCCGGTCCTGAAGCCAGGATTTGTTTTGTTCGCTGAGTTCGGGGGCCATTTTACTCCGGAACATTTTTCGCAACTGGGGAATATTTTGATTCGAAAGATCGTCAATCACCCATTCCTTGTGGGCCCGGATATCTATGTCCACGGTCCCCCTGCGAGCTGTCTCAACAACAAACAGCCGCCCCTGATAGTCAAAGCTAAGCGCGACTGGATTCAATAGCATCGGTTGCTTGGCCCATTCGGTCAGTTTGAGCGATTTGTCATGCAACTCAAATGGTATCTGAACCCGAGGATTTTGCCCCTGCACTTGGCCAGGCCCGAAGGCCGCACACGCAGCCAATCCCACAATCAAAAAACGAAAAAGCATTTTCGGGTTGGTTTTATCGAGCCGACTCAAAAGAAAGTCAACGGTAACTCCCATGAAAAGTGATGTCTCTCCACGAGCCGTCGTTGGCTCGTGGAGAGCGGACTCTTTTCCGGTTTGAGTTTCCATTCAATCTTTCTTTCATGATTGCGGTCATCCCCCGTTTTTTACTCCGCTTGGCCTAGCGCTTGGCTTGACGGCGTAAGTGGCAAGGGAGAGGATGCCGCCTACCAATTGGCTTATGACGACTCCTCAAGTTTCTCCCATTCGGCGCAGAGAATTCCTCAAGACAACGGCTGCGGCCACCGGCGCGATTGCCTTCCCGATGGTGGTGCCTCGCCGTGTGTTTGGCGCGAACGAACGGCTCAATATCGCGGCCATCGGTTCCGGCGGCAAAGGGCAGGTCGACATCGACGGTTGCGAAAGCCAGAATATCGTGGCGCTTTGTGACATCGATTCCGGCCGCGCCGCGCACATGTTCAACCGCCACGCCAAGGCGACGAAGTATGCCGACTTCCGGCAGATGCTCGAGAAGGAGGCCAAGCACATCGACGCGGTAACCGTCTCGACGCCGGACCACACACACGCCACGGCCGCAGCGATGGCGATGCGGCTGAAAAAACATATTTACTGCCAAAAACCGCTCACGCACACCGTCCTCGAGGCGCGCGTGCTGACCGAGCTCGCCCGCAAACATAAGGTCGCCACGCAGATGGGGAACCAGGGGCATTCGAATCCCGACTCGCGCCGCTATGTCGAACTCATCCAAGCCGGCGTGTTGGGCGACGTGAAGGAAGTTCACATTTGGACCGACCGGCCGATTTGGCCGCAGGGCATCGGACGGCCAAGCGGCTCGCCGCCTGTGCCGAAAAACGTCAACTGGGATCTGTGGCTTGGCCCGGCGCCGGAGCGTCCGTATCACCCGGCGTATCATCCGTTCAAGTGGCGCGGCTTTTGGGACTTCGGCACCGGAGCGGTCGGCGACATGGGCTGCCACAACTCCGACTTGGCCTATTGGGCGCTCAACCTGCGCGACCCCAAGACGCTCGAGGCCGTGTCGTCAGGCATCAATGATGAAACCGCGCCGAAGTGGTCGATCATCACCTACCATTTCCCACAACAGGGCAAACGTAAACCGGTGAAAGTCGTCTGGTACGACGGTGGCAAAAAACCGGACTCCGCCCTGGCCAGGCAGAAGTCGCTGCCCGGCAACGGCTCGATTCTCGTCGGCACCAAGGACACGCTCTACATCCCGATGTACTGGGGCAAGGGCACGTTCCTCTCCGGCGCGACGGAGGCCGACTTTAAAAATGTGCCGGAGACGATCGAGAAACCGGCGGACTTCAACCGGCACCATTACAACGAGTGGATCGCGGCCTGCAAGGGAGGCAAGCCGGCCTGGTCGAATTTCGATTATGCCGGGCCGATGACCGAGGCCATGCTGCTTGGCCTGGTGGCGCTGCGCTCCGGCAAAAAAATCGAGTGGGATGCCAAGAAAATGCGCGTCAAAAATGTGCCCGAGGCCAACCGCTTCATCCACAACGATTACCGCAAAGGCTGGGTGCTTTAAGCAATGAAGCCACGGAGACTGGCTCTTGCACTTGGGACTGCCCTATGGGGTGTGCGGTTGCTGTGCTTGGCCGGCCCCCCGGCCGGTGACAAGCCCAATGTCCTGTTTCTCATGGCGGACGACTTGCGGCCGGAACTGGGCTGCTACGGCGCCGGGCATGTGATCAGCCCGAACATCGACCGCTTGGCCAAGCGTGGCCGGATGTTCGAGCGTGCCTATTGCCAGCAGGCGTTGTGCAATCCCTCGCGCGCCTCGATGCTGACCGGACTGCGGCCCGACTCGCTGGGCATCTGGAACCTGCCGGCACACTTCCGCCAGCGCCGCCCGGGCATCGTGACGCTGCCGCAACATTTCAGGAACAACGGCTACTTCACCGAGTGTGTTGGCAAGATTTTCCACAACTGGCGGCAGGACATTCACGGCGACCCGCAGTCGTGGAGCGTGCCGCAATTCATGCACTACGCGCGTCATGACGATGACCAACCGAAGATCGACGGGAAGCCGCCGGGGAACGAAATCAAACTGCCGCGCAGCACCATTCGGGATGTACCGGACGAGGCTTATTTTGACGGCCGGATAGCGACCCGGGCCATCGAGTCGCTGCAACGCTTGAAAAAAAACAGGAAGCCATTCTTTTTGGCCGTCGGTTTTTGGAAACCGCATCTGCCGTTCAACGCCCCAAAACGCTACTGGAACCTGTACGACCCGGCCAAGGTTGGGCTTCCGGAGTCATTGGCCAAGCCGGCAAACGGTCCTGACATCGCCCTGCACGACAGTCGTGAGTTGTTGCGCGCCTTCGGCGGGCGCAAACCATCGACGAGGGACATTCGCGAACTGCGTCGGGGCTACTATGCCGCCACGACCTACATGGACGCGCAAGTCGGCCGCGTCCTTGACGAGCTTGACCGGCTTGATATGCGGGACAACACCATCGTCGTGTTTACCGCCGACCACGGCTTTCATCTGGGTGAGCACAGTCTGTGGTGCAAAACCTCCAACTACGAGTGGGACGCCGCCGTTCCCCTGATCATCGCCCCGCCCCGCCTGGCCAAGCGTGGCGCAGCGTCGCCCTCGCCGGTGGAGTTGCTCGACCTGTACCCGACCTTGGCCGAATTGTGCGGCTTGGCCAGGCCAGCCCATCTGGAAGGTACAAGTCTTGTGCCTTCCCTTGAAGATCCCAGAGCCGAGGTCAAGCCGTTTGCGATCACGCAGCATCCTCGACCGGCTTATTACACCAAGGAGGAACCGGAGGTGATGGGATACTCACTACGAACCCGGCATCACCGCTACACCGAGTGGCGCAACTGGCGAACCGGCGAGGTCGTGGCACGCGAGCTGTACGACCACCAAATCGACCCCGGCGAAAACAATAACATCACCTCAGAGTCGTCAAGGCGGGTTCAGGCTCTTTCTCGGAAACTTGCGAAGGTGCATCCGGTCAAGCGCCACCCGGCGGCCGACTGAGCGCCCGGTCTCCGGTCTTCGCTTGGCCAAGCGCCGAAACTTGCCTAGCCTTGGGGCGTGGCCTTGCCGCCGGATTATCACATGCACACGCCCCTCTGCCATCATGCGGAGGGAGAGCCAACCGAGTACGCTGCGCAGGCGGCACGCATTGGCTTGACCGAGATTGGTTTCACCGAGCATGCGCCGATGCCGGGCGATGATTACGACAGCTGGCGGATGGCCGAGCGCGACCTGAATCTGTACATCGAAAAAATCGACCAAGCGGCCTCCGAAAACCCCTCAATGACCGTCCGAAAGAGCCTGGAGATCGACTTCGTGCCCGGCTACGAGGAATGGATGCGAGACTTGGCCAAGCGCCATAAATGGGATTACTTGATCGTTTCTATTCATTATCTTGGAGGAAAGTGGAGTTTTGATCATCCGGATCATCGCGACTCTTGGAAAGGCCGCAACGTCAATGCCGCTTGGGCGGAGTATTTCGACTTGCTGCGGCAGTCAGCCGCGCTGGGGGTGTTCGACATCATTGGCCACTGCGACTTGATCAAGGTTTTCGGCGATCAGCCAAGCGGCGACTGCGCGGCGATGTGGCGGCCGTTTCTCGAGGAGGTGAAGCGTCAGGACATCGCGATCGAGATCAACACCAACGGCCTGAACAAGCCGTGTGGCGAGATGTACCCGTCACCGGCGCTGCTGGAAATGGCGGCGGAGATCGGGGTGGGTCTGACGTTTGGCTCGGACGCGCACAGGCCGGGCCGTGTCGGGGAGCAGTTCGACCAGGCAATCGCCCTGGCCAAGCGCAGCGGCTTCACGCACCACCGCCGGTTTGCCGGCGGGCAATACGAGTCGGTTCCGTTTTGAGTTGAAAAAAGCCCCATTCTGCCCCCAAATGTCGGCCATGAGTAGTGTCTTTGAAGGACCGGTTTTTGTGGTGCGGGATAATATCGACACCGATCAAATTATCTCAGCGCAGTACCTGAACCTTGTCCCGACGATCCCGGAGGAATACGAAAAGCTCGGAAGCTATGCGCTGATCGGCCTGCCGGAATCGCTGTATCCCACCCGCTATGTGGCAGATGGCGAACTGGGTTCGAATTACCCGATCGTGGTCGCAGGCCGGAATTTCGGCTGCGGCAGTTCCCGTGAACACGCACCGATCGCGCTGGGCTCGGCCGGTTGCAAACTGGTCCTGGCCGAGAGTTTCGCGCGCATTTTTTTCCGCAACTGCGTGGCGACCGGCGAGCTTTATCCGTGCGACATTGCAGACCGGCTTTGCGACGTGCTCAAAACCGGCGACGAGGTGAAGGTCGATCTCGACGCCGGCACCGTAGTCATCAAGTCAACCAGCGCGGAGCACTCGATCAAGCCATTAGGCGAGGTTCGCCCGGTGATCGACGCCGGTGGGTTGTTCAACTTCGCCCGCGAGACCGGCATGATTGCCAAGTGAGCATTGCGCTTGGCCAAGCGAACCCGTTTTCACTGATGCCAGACAACAAAAAAACGCGCGTGGTCGTGGGCTTGAGCGGCGGGGTGGATTCCTCCGCGGCGGCCTCGTTGCTGGTCAAGCAGGGGTACGACGTCGTCGGCATCACGCTGAAGGTCTGGCCGCAGGATTGCGTGGCTCGCGCCGAGGACAAGTGCTGCGGCCCGCAGGCGGTGATGGACGCCCGCTCGGTCGCCGACAAACTCGATATTCCGTATTATCTCGTCGATGAGTCGAGGGAATTTCAGAGGGACGTGATCGATTATTTCGCGGCGGAGTACAAGGCGGGTCGGACACCGAACCCGTGCGTGATGTGCAATGAGAAGCTGAAGTTTGGCAACCTGATCGACCGCGCCCGGAAGCTTGGCGCGGAGTACGTGGCCACCGGGCATTACGCGCGGCTCGAGAAGCGCAACGGCCGCACGGTGATGCGTCGTGGCAGGGATGCGCGGAAAGACCAGACGTACTTTTTGTTTTCGCTTGGCCAGGAGCAGCTCGCGCACATGATGTTTCCGCTCGGTGAACTGCAGAAAAGCGAGACACGCGAGGTTGCCCGGTGCGTGAATCTCAAGACGGCGGAGAAGCAGGAGAGCCAGGAAATTTGTTTTGTGCCGGACAAGGATTACAAGAAATTCCTTACGACGGCGGGGTTGGTGGAGGAACACCGGGGGGAGATTGTTGACACACGCGGCCAAGTGCTGGGGCATCACGACGGGATCGAGTTTTACACGATCGGCCAGCGGAAGGGCCTGGGGATTTCGTCGCCGACGCCGATGTACGTGATCGAACTGGACCCGGAAAACAACCGGGTGGTGGTCGGCGGGGAGGCGTTGCTGCTGCGGGACGAGTTTCGGATTGACCGATGTAACTGGATTGCGTTTGAGCGCCTGGCCAAGCCGATCGAGGCTTCGGCGGCGATCCGGTACAACCATCCCGGCACTGAGGCGACGTTGATCCCCGGCGAAAATGGCCAGGCGACAGTGAAGCTGCGGGAGCCGCAGCGGGCGGTGACGCCGGGGCAGGCGTGCGTGTTTTATCAGGACGACCTCGTGTTGGGCGGTGGCTGGATCATGCGGAACTGACTGGTTTGCAGGGGGTTTCCCCCGCTTGGCCAAGGTCTGATCGATTGCTCGAAATGGGCCACAAAAAGATTGTCGGGAGGGGGTGATTGTGGCTTCATTTCCCGCCCTGACGCGTAGGTGATGCGCCTTCATGGTCAACGAACCGCAGCCCCGACCGGGGATGTTCCAGTTCGGCTCCATCGGATATGAGCTTGATCCGTGTAATCGTTCACTACTCAGGTCGGGTACAGGGAGTGGGTTTCCGATACATAGTGAAGTCCTTGGTTCCCGGGTACGAAGTGCTCGGCACGATCAGGAATTTGCCTGATGGCCGGGTGGAACTGATCGCCGAGGGCGAGCGGACTGAGCTGGAGGAGTTCCTGCAGGCGGTTCGGGACTCGGGCCTGCGCCGTAACATCCGGGACGAGGAAATCATATTTGGTGAAGGTCAGGATAATTTTAGAGGGTTTGAAATCACAGGGTGATTTCCGTTCGATTAAATGAAGTACGCTTTGATAGCTGACATCCACTCCAATCTCGAGGGTTTCGAGGTGGTGCTCGAGGATGCACAGAAAAACAACTGCACCCATTACGTGTGCCTGGGGGACGTGGTCGGTTACAATCCGAATCCGAGTGAGTGCATGAAGATTGTGCGCGACATGGGGATGCCGTGCATCATGGGCAACCACGACGAGTATTGCGCCACTGACACCGACTTGAGTGGGTTCAACCCGCACGCCGGCCACGCCATCATGTGGACACGCGACCAGTTGAGCGACGAAGAGCGCGACTGGCTCCAGCGGCTGAAGTACCTGCGCATGATTGCCAACTTCACCATTGTGCATGCCACGCTGGATGCCCCCAAGCGCTGGGGCTACGTGATGAGCAAACTCGACGCAGCAGCCAGCTTCACCTACCAGAATACGGGCGTCTGTTTTTTCGGCCACACCCATGTGCCGCTGACTTTTATCCGCGAGAACAACTCTGTTACCGGCGGCAAGTACCACAAGTTGACGATCGAGAAGGGCAAAAAGTATTTCATCAACGTCGGCAGCGTGGGCCAGCCCCGGGACGGTGATCCCCGTGCCGGATACGCCATCTACGACCTCAAGGCCGGGACAATCGAGTTGCGCCGGCTGGAGTATGATTTCGAGAAAACCCAGGCCAAGATCCTGGAGGCCGGCCTGCCCGAGCGCTTGGCCAACCGGCTGGCCTTGGGCAAATAACCTGCCGCCGGCCCGGCTTATCGACACGCCGCCCAACGTGGGCACTGAACTCGCGACCGGAATCGCGACATGCACAAATTAAGGCAAATCTTCGCCTTCGTGGCGCCCTACGTGAAACCGTACTGGGGCCGGATTGTTGCCGGCGTCTTTTTCGGGATTCTCTTCGGAGCGTCGAACGGGCTGGTGCTGTGGGCAACCAAGACCATGCTCGACCGGCTGGTGCCGCCGGATGCCGCAGCGGCCCCGGCGAGCGCTCCCGCCGAGGGGGACGGCAACTGGCTTGCTGAGAGCGCCGCCTCCGTACAATCCAGCATCCTAGAGACCCTCGACCCCTGGCTGCCCCAGATGGGCGATCCGCTGACTCTCCTGCAGATCATCGGCGGGCTGCTGGTCTTCCCGCTGTTGGTCGGCTTCCGTGGCACCTCAAAATATCTCGCGGCGTATTGCCTGGCCTGGGCCAGCGAACGCGTGATTAACGACCTGCGGGTCACGGTCTTCCGGAACCTGAGCCGCTTGTCCATTCCCTTCTTCAACCGCGCCACCACCGGCGATCTCATCACGCGCATCAACGGCGACGCGCAGTTGCTGCAGACCTGCCTGGCCTCCGGGGTCGGCAACCTCGTGTCGGAGCCGGTGGCCATCGTCAGCATATTCACCGGCCTGTGCCTGATCGACTTGGAGTTGACCCTCGGCATGCTGGTGCTATTCCCCATCTGCATCATCCCCATCATTTACTTCGGCAAAAAAGCCCGCGAGGCGACGGGCAAACGAGTCGCCGCCAACATCGACCAGTCCAGCCTCGCGGTGGAGATGTTTTCCGGCATGCGCGTCATCAAGGCGTTCGGGCTCGAGGGTGCCCGGGTCGACCGGTTTCGGGAGCTGTCCCGGCAGCTGATCCGGCAGACGATGAAGACGGTGCGCTCGCGGGAGATTGTCGGCCCGCTGGTGGAGACGGTATCGATGATCGGCATCGGCGCACTGATCCTGTACGTCGTTCACACCGAGCGCAGCATGCCGGACTTGGTGGTGTTTTTCACCGGGATCATCATGTTTTACACGCCCATCCGCAAGCTGGCCCGCCTGCACGTGCGCATCGAGGAGGCCAGCGTCGGTGCCCAGCGCCTGATGAATGTCCTCGACGAAAAGCCGGACATCCTCGAGCGCCCCCAGGCAAGGCCGGTGACCGGGTTAGAGCAGGGCATCGAGTTCGATGGCATCTCGTTCGCGTACGAAGATGAGCCGGTGTTGAGCGGGCTCGATCTCTCCATCCCGAAGGGCACCAAGCTGGGCATCGTCGGCGAGAGCGGTTCCGGCAAGAGCACCCTCATCAACCTGCTGTTCCGGTTTCACGATCCCGACTTGGGCGCCGTCAAGCTGGACGGGCACGACCTGCGCGACCTGAGCATCAAGGGGTTTCGCGAGCAGATGGCGCTCGTCAGCCAGGAGGTGGTGTTGTTCGACCTGACCGTGGCCGGGAACATCATGCTTGGCCAGGCGGGCTGCACACGCGAGCAAGTCGAGGCGGCGGCCCGGCACGCACACGCGCACGAGTTCATCACCGCGCTGCCAGACGGGTACGACACACGCATCGGCGAACGCGGTGCCACGCTCTCCGGTGGCCAGCGGCAGCGCCTGGCCATCGCGCGGGCCTTCGTCCGAAACGCGCCGATTCTCGTGCTGGACGAGGCCACCGCGGCACTCGACTCCAAGGCCGAGGCCGAGGTGCAGGCCGCCATCGACCGGCTGAGCAAAAACCGCACCGTGCTCTGCGTCGCGCATCGGCTCTCCACCCTGCGGTCGATGGACCGGGTCATCGTCCTGAGCGGTGGTGAAATTATCGAGGTGGGGAATTTCGATGAATTGATGGCACAGGCGGGGGTGTTTTCCGGCCTGGCCAAGGCGCAGGGAATCATCGCCTAAGTCCAGCCCCCCGCTTGGCCAAGCGCTTGGTTCACCGCACGTCGAGGCAAACGAGTTGGTTTCGGCCGCGGACATAGAGCCGACCGTTCGCCAGGGCCGGTTGGCTGCGCGCACCGGAGCCAACAACCTGGGCGCGGCTGATCTCCCTCCACCCGGCCGGGCTCGCTTGGCCAAGCACCAGTTCGCCGCTCTCCATCAGCGCCAGCAGCCGGCCGCCGCAGCGCAGCATCAGGCAGTCGCCGAAGTCATCCTCGCTCCAGCGCACTTTGCCTGTGGCCAACTCGACGCAGCGCAGCGCCGGTGTTGGCGGCGCATCCGCCCGCCCATGAGTGCCGTAGATAAAGCCGTCCCGGTGCATCACGCTTGTGTACTGGCTCGAGAGACTCGTGTCGTTCGACCAAACCGTCTTATAGCCGTCGGTGGCCGCCTGCAACACGAGCGCGCCTGTGTTGTAGCTGGACGTGATAAAAATTCGTTCACCAACGACCAGTGGCGCGGCGGCATTCACCGAGGCATGGATTCGCGCGCGCCAACGGTTTTGAAAATCGACTTTCCCGTTGGCTGGATCAACCACGGCCAGGCCGGTGCGGGAGAAGAATACAGCGCGGCGCTTGCCGTGCAGCGTGGCCATCACCGGCGACGAATAGCTGGCCTCGTCGTCGAGCGTTTTCCAGAGCAGTTTGCCATTGTTTTTGTCGAGCGCAATAATCCCGGCCCCCGCCTCGCCGCCGATGTTGAGCAGCACCGCGTTCCCCTCGACGAGCGGCGAGCAGGCCATGCCGAAAAACCCGTCGGAAGCGCGGTACGATTTCTGCGTGTCCACTTTCCAAACCGTTTTGCCGGTCGCAAAGTCGGTGCAGACCACGATGCCCTGCCCGCCCATCGTGTAAACCCTGTCCCCGACAATCGCCGGCGTGGCGCGCGGCCCGGCGGCGCTCCCGTAGCCGGCGACGAAGCTCGAGGCATAGTTGTTTTCCCAAAGCGTTTTGCCGGTCTTGGCGTCGAGGCACTCGATCGTGTCGTATCGGTTGACCTCGTGAAACAGGATGGCCCGGCCCTTGGCCACGACGACCCCGCTCATCCCAGCACTGATGTTTCTTTTGCACCACAACACCTTCGGCCCATCGCTTGGCCAGCCGCGCGTCAGTGCCTCGCCCGGATAAACCCCATCCCGGTTCGGCCCCAGATACTGCGGCCAATCCGCCGCCTGCAGGCCAAGCGCAACAAAACCCAGCACGGACAAGTGACAAAAAAAACGTTTCTGCAACAACATGGCGAAGCAGCAAACTAGAGAATGTCGGCACTCAACGCGAGCCAAAGCCGATTTTCAGTTTTCAGCGGGGACGCAGATTTTTGGGATCGGCAGGATTTTCAGGATCAACTTATAATCCCACCAATCTGCGTTCATCCGCGTCCCGTTTTTACCGCTCACGGCTCACTGCTCACTTTTATACGGATTGTCGTTTTTCAGCGACTCGGCGACGGCGCTTGGCACCAAGCCGTCGATCGCTTGCCCAAGCCGGAGCCGCTCGCGGATGGCGGACGACGATACCTCGAACGGCCAGCCGCGCAGCACTTGGCCGCGGAACGGCTCGGGGAAATCAGCGACTGCCTGGCCGGGGCGCGGCACGACGACAAACTCCGCCCGCTTGGCCAAGTCGGCGGCCTCACGCCATTGCGGCAGCGTCGGCACGTGGTCGGCGCCGATCAAATAATGCAGCTTGGCTTCAGGGTAGCGCCCGGCGTAGGCGCGGATCGTGTCGATCGAGTAGGACACGCCGTCGCGCTCGATTTCCTGCGGGTCAATCTCGCAGTCCTCACAGCCGGCAAAGGCCACGTGCAGCAGCAGCAGCCGAGCGGCGGCGGGCGCGGGCTGTTGCTCCGGCTTGAACGGCGAGCGCGCTGCGGGGACGATGAACAGCCGGTCGAGCGACAGTTCCTCCAGCGCCGCACGGGCCACCAGCACGTGGCCGTTGTGCACCGGGTCGAACGAGCCGCCAAAAAGTCCGATACGCTTCATTGCTGCATGGGAAGCACACGCGGCCCGCGTGTGCATTTCGGCGTCTCGCCGAAATTTGCCCGGGCGGGCTGCCCGGGCCAGCACCCGGGCCGGGTGCGCTCCCCTTTTGTGTTCATGCCGGCTGTCGGTCGAGGGCGTTTTCCTCTATCACGCCTTTGACTCTCGGGAACAATTTCACCGCCTCGACGATCATCCAGATTTCCAGCGCGATGGTGGCAAGCCCGATCCCGCCGAGCAGGTAATTGGGTTGCTCCGCCACCAGCCAGCCGGGCGCGACGAAGAGTTGATGGATCATCGCCCACAACGGCATTATGAGCATGAACAC
Source organism: Verrucomicrobiota bacterium (assembly GCA_003972865.1). Lineage (GTDB taxonomy): Bacteria > Verrucomicrobiota > Verrucomicrobiia > Limisphaerales > UBA1096 > UBA1096. The sequence goes on from QOAX01000129.1 coordinate 16,348, forward strand.
TGTCGGGATGACGAGAAACCAAATCGTGCGCCCGCGACGCCACAGGTAAAACGTGATCACGATGAATGACAGCCCGGCGAGCAGTTGGTTTGTCGCGCCGAAGAGCGGCCAGAGGATGAGCCCGCCCTTGCCGGCGTTGGCGACGCTCCACTCGGCTCCGCCCGGGGGCACGGCGGCCATGGCGGTGGCAATCGCCACGGCGAAGATGGTTGCGGCGTGTTTGTTTTGCAGCAGGGCAAACG
>QOAX01000035.1 GCA_003972865.1 Verrucomicrobiota bacterium
AGGAGCGAAAGTATCCGGAACTTTGGGAGGCGTTAAAGCGGGTGGTGAAGGAAGTTCGGCGGCGCGAGACGTTGTTTGCCGCCGAGCATGTGTGGTGGCCCAAGGCGCATCATTTCGAAAATCAGGACACGCGCTTCAACGCCGCGCTTGAGGCCAGTGTGCAGTCGGTGCTCTTGCGCGTGCAACACGGCGATGAGTTGCTGCCGCCCGGCCATTACATCCTCGCGGTGAACACCACGCCGCTGACGCATACGTACCGTTTTCGGCTGCCGTGGAAGATCAGCGGCCAAGTGCCGGTGCTGGAGGAGGGCCGCAACGCAACGACCGACGGCTCATGGGTCGTGGATCGTTTCAAACCGTTTGCCGTGCACGTGTACGGGCCGCTGCCGGCCGGCGATTGAGCACAGTTATTTGCGGCCGGTCAGTTTTTTGACCTTGGCCTCGAGTTTGCCGAGGTCGACCGACTTGGCCTCGCCAGGGAATTTCTCATCGGCCACCCACCAGTCTTCGGTGAACGATGCTTTCTCTCCCGGCTTGAGAATTTCCTGCGGGCCGATCGGCTCGAGTTCGCACATCGGGCCGTCGGGATACCAAATGGAAAGCGTCAATCCGGCCATCTCGTTGTACGGTCGCTTGGGGTATGTGGGCCAACCTTTCACGAACAACAGGTCGTTGCGCATGAGATAGGCCATCCAGCCGGCCTTGCTGTCGAAGCCGAGCTTTGGTTTGCGCGGCGGGCCTTCGACGAGCACGTAGCCGTCGCGTTGGCTGATCTTTTCGTCTTCCGGCAGGAAGTTGACTGTCGTGCCGTTTTCGTAGATCACATGCTTGCGCGGCATGCGGCTGTACCCGGTAACGGGCACGACGCAGATGCCCTGCCCGTGCACGAACGTCCGGCACCAGTAGCAGACCTGGCTGGTTTTGTCGGAAACGTTGATGACGGTTTGTTTGATGCGCAGGTGCGTGCCCTTGGCGGCGAGCCTGAACTCTCGGACGATTTGGAAGCCGGTCGCCTTGTCCTTGCCGCTGGTGAACTTCGCCAAGCGGTTGCCCGTCACCTCGCCGGTGTATGGCCCGCTCCAGAGCAGATCGTGCCGCGGCAGCATCCGCTCCGGTCCGATGTCGAACCGGCCCGCGCTCGAGCCGCCTTTGCCCTGGCTGTCCGACTCGCTCAGGTAGAGCGCATTCATGCCGTTGATCTCGTACGAGAGCACCCGGCCGCCCGACGGCGTGAGCACGACGCGGGTGGTTTTGTTTATCAGCTCGATGCAGTTTTCGTGGCCGAACGCCGTGACGACTTTCGCGCCCTTGGCGGCGGTCGCCGTGCCCTTGGCCAAGCCGAGTCCCAGCCCCAGCGCGAAGAGGCCCCTCGCAAACATCAACGGTTTCATCGCCGCAAACCTTAGCTGTACGACGTATAATGGACAAGCCCCGGCCGCTGCTTGGCCAAGCGCGATGCGCAATGACTTGCATCGATCCGTTGCCGGGTGAAAAGTTTCCGCCGTGAGAATGTTCGCAGCGCTTGGCTTGTCGTTTGGGGTGCTCGTTGCTGAGCTTGGCCAAGCGCAAGCTGGGTCGTGGCTGTTCACCGCTAACGAAAAAAAGTCGAAGATCGATTTGAAGGTGACGCTCGACCTCGGCATCACCAAGCAGTCTGACAGCGACTCGACCAGGGTCGAGGGAACAATGATCGCCGAACTCACTCCCAGCGCGCCGCCGGTCGAGACCATCCGCATAACCAGCGTCAATGCCCAATCGACAAAGTCCAAGCTGCAGTTCAAATACTCGTTTGGACCGTTTGGTTTGTTGGGCAAGGCCAAGTTCAGCTTAAGCGATCTCAGCATCCGGATCGATCCCGAGGATGCCGGGGAGGAGGCTCAACTGGACGACGAGGGCAACTTCACACAGGAAGGGAACAAACCCACATTAGTCGGCCTTGTGTTGTATGACGTCAATGTTGCCGGGCAAAAGAGCAAGGGAGAAATCGACTTCTCCAACCCCGAGGACATCCCCGAGGATCAGGAGCAGGAACCGTTTGACATTGTGGGCCAGTTGAAGTGGGAAGGCGACCTACCGGTGCTGAAGTTTGACTTCGACATTGAGCAGGAAGTGGAGAGCGACGAGTTTGAGGGCATCACGGTTTTGGTCTCGGCCAATGGCTCTGTTTTCGCTTATGGTGAAAGACTGGCCGGTCCGCCGCTGCTCGCCATCGCACCGACCGGGGACAGCCAACTTCGCCTCGCTTGGGAGGCTGGCGATTACATTCTCGAGGCCGCCGCCGAGCCGACTTTCGCTGAGCCGGAGACGATCGTACTCACCGACGGCCAGGCGGAGCATATCATCAAGCCAGGCGGCGACCATCCGCATCGTTTCTTCCGCCTCCGCACCCCCTAGCCGCACGCTTGCGCTTGGCCAAGCGCTTGCGCAAAACTCGGCGCGTGAATTTCGTGACCCACCTCGAGTGCGCCGACTGCGCCAGGCGTTACCCCTCTGGCCAGCCGCACAACCTCTGCACCGACTGCCACCGGCCGCTTTGGGTGCGCTACGACCTCGACCGGGTACGCGAGCAGTTCCCGCGTGAGTCGCTTGCCGGCCGGCCAGGCGACCTGTGGCGTTACCGCGAACTGCTGCCGTACGCCGACGTGGACAACATTGTGTCACTCGGCGAAACCGCCACGCCGATTCTAACTGCTGCGCGGCTTGGCGCGGAGCTGGGCCTGGCCCATCTGCAAATCAAGGACGAGAGCCGTCTGCCCACCGGCAGCTTCAAGGCGCGCGGCATGGCGATGGCGATCACCATGGCCAACGAGTTTGGCCTCCGGCGCGTCGCCTGTCCCACCGCCGGCAATGCCGGGGGCGCGATGGCCGCCTACGCGTCGCGGGCCGGGATGGAGTCGTTCGTGTTCATGCCGGACGACACGCCGGTCATCAACCTGAAGGAAACGCACCTCGCCGGCGCGCGGGTGTATCGCGTGAATGGCCTGATCAACGACTGCGGCCGCCTCGTCGACGAAGGCCGGGAGCCGATGGGCTGGTTTGACCTCTCGACGCTCAAGGAGCCGTACCGTATAGAGGGCAAAAAAACGATGGGCCTCGAGCTGGCCGAGCAGCTTGGTTGGGAGTTGCCGGACGTCATCCTGTACCCGACAGGCGGCGGCACGGGATTGATCGGCATGTGGAAGGCGTTCGCCGAACTCGAGGCCATCGGCTGGCTGCCAAGTGGTAAACGGCCGCGCATGATCGCCTGCCAGAGCGAAGGCTGCGCGCCGATTGTGCGGGCATTCGAGGGCGGCGAAAAACACGCGCCGCCGTTCGAGAACGCCCACACCGTGGCTAGCGGGCTGCGCGTGCCGGTGGCGGTCGGCGATTTTATGATTCTCGATGCCGTCCGCGAGAGTGGTGGCTGCGCGGTGACTGCACCGGAGAGGTGCATCGCCGGCTGGATGGAGCGCCTGGCCAGGCTCGAGGGCCTGGGCATCTGTCCCGAGACGGCCATTTGCATGGGAGCCCTCGACCAACTGCTGGCCAACGGCACCATCCGGCCGGGCGAGCGCGTGCTCGTTTTCAACACCGGTGGCGCGATGAAGTACCCCGACCTCATCGAGGAACCCGCCCGCCACATCGACCTTGACCAAGCGCCCGACTGGCAAGCCATCGCCGAAGGTTGAACCGCAGGGCGATGCAGGGTAACAACTGCCATCTGCTTTTAATTGAACCAGAATTTCATGAAACCTCTACACATGATTATTGTTGCCGGTCTGGCTTTGGCTGCAGGTTGCGCCACCCCTACGGAGACAAGTCCGGCCAAGCGCCCGGCGGACAATCCCAGCGACAAGGGACCGCGTTTGATTCAGGCCGGGCCGATGATCGGGCATGTTGGCCCGCACGAGGCCAGGGTTTGGATTCGCACCAAGCGCGGCTCCACGCTCAAGGCCTCGGCTGTCCAGGGCAGCAAGGCACGCAACCGTTATTCTGTCGGGGACTTGGGCAATGGCTTTTCGGTGATTCACTATTCCCGCCTGGCACCGGCTACCGACACGCGGGTGACGCTGACCGTCGAGCGCGCAGGCAGCGCCACCGAGACGGAGTCAGTCGCCTTCCGTACCGCGGCGACTCCCTCGGAAACTGGCAAAGTGCGGATTGCCTTTGGCTCCTGCAGCAAGGTGTCGCAGTTCAACAGCGGCCCGATCTACAAGGCGCTCGCTGACGAGCGGCCGGACATGGCGCTGTTCATCGGTGACAACTCCTATTTCATCGTTGGCAACGGCAGCGACAAGCATTTCAACACCACCGGCCCTGTTGGCGACTGGACTTCGCCCGAGGCGATGACTGCGCGCCATCTCATCACACGCATGCACCCGGACCTGCAGGCGATGTTCCGTTCCGTGCCAAGTTATGCCGTGTGGGACGACCATGACTACGGCCCAGACAACGCCGACCGCACGTTCGATCTGCGTGAGGAAGCGACGACGGCTTTCCGCCAAATGTGGGCCAATCCCGCCTACGGCACTGACGGCATCCCAGGCATTTTCAGCTCGTTCCGAAACGGCCCGGTCGAGGTCTTTTTGATGGACGACCGCTACTACAAATATTCGCCGCAGAAACACAAGGACGTCACGATGGCGACCGGCGAAATCTGGGGCAGGGCGCAGACCGACTGGCTGCTCGCCGGCCTGAAGCAGTCGACTGCTCCGGTCAAGCTCATCGCCAACGGCACGCAGGTTGTCACCCGAAGCACCGGAGGCGAGGGGCATCGGCGGGAGGCGCAGAACGAGTTGCAGCGGCTGATTGCGCACATCGAAAAACACCGCATCGACGGCGTTATTTTCCTTAGTGGCGACCGGCATTACAGCGAGTTGCACTTTGAGGCACGCGATGGCCACCCGCCGCTTCTCGAGTTCACCAGCTCGCCGCTGCAACAAGACCAGAAGGTTGAGCCACTCCAGAACCGTCCCAACACGTTTCGGCTTTGGGGACTCAACGGAAACAGCTTCGGCCTGGTGACCGTAGACATCCCCGAGCCGGGTCTGGGAGTCGTGCGGCTCGAGGTGCGCACGGAGACCAACACCGTGCCGGTGGTCGAGAACACCCGCTGCTCCTCCGCCTGGCAGCTCAGTGATTTGCAGTATTGAAACTCCCTAAGCACATCCAACTCGCACTTGGCTGCCTGATCGCCCTGCTGTCGCTGCCGGTTGGCCAAGCGGCTGAGAGTGTGCCCAGGCCGAATGTGTTGTTCATTGCGGTTGACGATCTCAACGACTGGGTCGGTGCGCTTGGCGGGCATCCGCAGGCGCGGACGCCTAACATGGATCGCCTGGCCAGGCGCGGCCTGTTGTTCACCAAGGCCTACTGTTCCGCGCCGGGCTGCAACGCCTCGCGCTCGAGTTTGCTCACCGGCCTGAGGCCATCGACGACCGGCATTTACGCCAACGCCCACGACTGGCGGCAGGCGCCCAGGCTGAAGGACGCAGTCACGTTGCCGCGTCATTTCAAAAACAACGGCTACCTCACGCTTGGCACCGGTAAGCTGTTTCACGCGCACACGTTCTTCGACAAAAAAAACCTCAGCGGTTACCCCGACCCCGACGCGTGGGAAGATTATTTTCCGTCCAAGACCCAGCAGATGCCCGGGGAGGCCGTGCCGGAAAAGTGGCCGGTGAATGGCAGCCGAATGTTTTACGGCGGTCACTTCGACTGGTCGCCGCTGCAGATTTCCAACACCGAGATGGCCGACGCCAAGGTCGTCTCGTGGGCGGCACAGCAACTGGCCAAGCGGCATGAGCAGCCGCTGTTTTTGTCCGTCGGCATTTACCGGCCGCACGTGCCGTGGTACGCGCCGCAGAAATATTTCGACCGCTTCCCGCTCGACGAAATCGAGTTACCCAGGCATTTGCCGGATGATCTCGACGATCTCCCCGCCGCCGGGCAGGCGATGGCCAAGCGCCACTGGCACAAATGGATCACCGAGAACGGCCAGTGGAAAAAGGCGGTGCAGGGCTACCTCGCCTCGCTGTCTTTCGCCGACGACATGGTGGGTGAACTGCTCGACGTTCTCGACAACGGCCCGATGGCGGGGGACACGCTGATCGTTTTCTGGGGTGACCACGGCTATCATCTCGGTGAGAAGGAAAACTGGGAAAAGTTTGCGCTGTGGGAGGACACGACCCACGTGCCGCTCATTATCATCGATCCGCGCCGCACCAAGCCCGGCACCCGCTGCGAGTCGCCGGTTAGCCTGCTCGACCTTTATCCGACGCTGGTTGAGTTGTGCGGACTCGAGCCGCCGCCGCAGACGCTCGAGGGCCGAAGCTTGGCCAAGCGCCTGGCCGAGCCGAACGCAAAAACCAGGCGCGTCGCCGTCACCACGCAGGGTAAAGGCAACCACACCGTGCGATCGAGCCGTTACCGCTATATTCGCTACGCCGACGGCAGCGAGGAGTTGTATGATCACAAATCCGATCCGCACGAGTGGCGCAACCTCGTCGGTGACCCAAGCTTGGCCAGGGTGAAGTCGCGCCTGGCCAAGCGGCTGCCCGGCGTCAACGCCGAGCCGATCCAGATTAAGCCAAAACCATGAAACGAAGGTTCCTTTTCCCACTATTGACTGCGGCATTGTTGCTGCAGGGTTGCGCGACACTTGAGCGCCTGGCCGGGCAGCCGGCCACGCTTGGCCCGGCCAAGGGCTCGCTGATCATCGTCGGTGGCGGCGGGATGCCGAAGGTGATCTTTGACCGGTTTTTCGAGGCGGCCGGCGGTCGTGATGCAAAGCTCGTCGTCGTGCCGACCGCCGGCTCCGGTGCCGAGTACGATGAATCGACGAGTTCGGTGAAGATGTTCAAAAAGGCGGGAGCGACGAATGTGCATCTGCTGCACACGCGAGATACGAAGGTTGCCGACAGCGAGGAGTTCGTCGCTGTCCTGCGTGATGCCAGGGCCGTGTGGTTCGGCGGCGGCCGGCAGTGGCGTCTGGCCGATGCCTATCTCGGCACAAAAACGGAGGCGGCGTTTCACGACGTGCTCAAGCGGGGCGGGGTGATCGGCGGCAGCTCCGCGGGCGCGACGATTCAGGCTTCGTACCTCGTTCGCGGTGCGCCGGAGGGGAACCAAATCATGATGTCGCCCGGCCACGAGCAGGGTTTCGCTTACATCCGCAACTCAGCGATCGACCAGCATCTGCTCGCCCGCAAGCGCGAGAACGACATGCTGCCGGTGATTCGCAAACATCCGCACCTGCTCGGCATCGGCATCGACGAATCGACCGCTCTTTACGTGCGCGGCAACACCGCCGAGGTGATCGGCAAAAGCAAGGTGCTCTTTTACGACATCGCGCTGGAGAAAACGGCCGGCAAAAAATTCTATACGACGCTCGATCCCGGCGACCGATTCGACCTCAAGTCACGCCGCAAACTCCCTATCAAGTAAACCCTCTCCACTTTACAACGTGGCATCGGCCCCGGATGATGCGCGCGTTTTATGAACATTCGTTTACACGACGGCCCGTTGGCCGAGTTGGAAACCGACGCGCTGGCCTGGCCGCTGGCCAATGGCCCGGCGCTTGGCCAGGCGGCCGATCAGCAAATCGAGAGCCTGCGCGAGTCCGGCGAGGTGCGCGGCAAGCCAAGCGAGTTGACCCTCCTGCATGAGCCCAAGGGCTTGCAAAGCCGGCGGCTGATGCTGATGGGCGTCGGCGACTCGCTCGACGCAACGCAGGTGTTTCGCATGGCTGGCCAAGCGGTGCGTGCGGCCCAGGAACGCCGGTTCAAGCGTCTGGCCATCGCGCTGCCGGACGGCGACTTGGTGCGTGCCGCAACGGAGGGTTGCGTGTATGGCAGTTACGAACAGCCCAAGTACAAGAGTGACGATTCCAGTGTGCCGCTGGAGGAAATCTTGATCGTTGCGCCGGGCGCTGACTCGGCGGCGTTCGACGCTGGGCGGATCGTCGGCGAGTCAGTGAACTTGACGCGCCGCCTGGTCGACACTCCGGCGAACGACCTTGGCCCGGTGGAGTTCGCCGGGATGGCCGAGTCGATGGGCAAAGCGGCCGGGCTGGAAGTTGAGGTGCTCGACGAGGCCGCGCTGGAGGCGCTCGGTGCGGGATCGCTCCTGAGCGTGGCCAAGGGCTCGGTGCGGCCGCCGCGACTCGTGCGCTTGGCCTGGAATCCAGGCGATGCGGCCGGCGACTCGCACCTGTTTCTCGTCGGCAAGGGCGTCACGTTCGACACTGGCGGCCTGTCACTCAAGCCGGCCAAGTCGATGGAGAAAATGAAGTACGACATGGCCGGTGCGGCAACGATGCTCGGGGCGATCACGGCGATCGCGCGGCTCGGCATCAAACAACGCGTGAGCTGCCTGCTTGGCTTGGTCGAAAACATGCCGAGCGGCTCGGCGACGCGCCCCGGCGACATCGTGCAGGCGATGAACGGCAAGACGATCGAGGTGATCAACACCGACGCCGAAGGCCGGCTGGTGCTCGCCGACGCGCTGACGCACGCGGTGCGGCTCGGCGCGACGCACCTCATCGATGCGGCGACGCTGACCGGCGCGGTGAGCGTGGCGCTTGGCGCGGTGAACATTGGCCTGCTTGGCAACGACGCGTCGTTGAGCAGCCACTTGACGGCGACCGGCCAAACGATCGGCGAACACTTTTGGTCTTTGCCGATGAACGACGAATATCTTGAGCCGATGAAGGGCGATTTGTCCGACCTGCGAAACGCCGGCACCGACCGCAAGGCCGGCACGATCACGGCGGCGAAGTTTCTCGAGCAGTTTGTGGACAACACGCCGTGGGCGCACCTCGACATCGCCGGTACGGCCAACCTCGACAAGGGGCTGCCGAACGCGCCGAAGGGCGCCTCGGGCATCGCGGTGCGGACGCTGGTGCGCGCCGTGGAAACCTGGCCAAGCGAGGCCGCCAAATGATTTCCGCAACGGAAGCACTCGAGCGCCTGCGGGCGGGCAACTCGCGGTTTGTGTCGGGCGGACAACTGATGGAGTCGCTCGCCAACCCTGCGCGGCGCAACGAGTTGACGACCGGGCAGGAGCCGTTTGCCGTTATTCTTGGTTGTTCCGATTCACGGGTGCCGGTTGAAATCATTTTCGATTTCAGCCTTGGCCACTTGTTTGTCATTCGCGTCGCCGGCAACGTCGTCGCGCCGTCGCAAATCGGCAGCATTGAGTTCGCTGCCGAGCAGTTCGACACGCGGTTGGTGGTGGTGATGGGTCACGATGATTGCGGCGCGGTCTCGACCACCATCGGCGAATTGAAACGCCCAACGGAAAGCCGGTCGCCGAACCTCAGCGCGATCGTCGACCGCATCCGCCCGGCCGTGGAGCCGTTGATGGCAACCGAAACGGAAATGAAGGACGCCGCGCTGCTCGACCAGGCGATCCGGGCGAACATCCGCGCGTCGGTGAATCATCTCCGGCACGGCTCGGAGATTTTGGAAACGCTGGTCCGCGATGACGGCCTGCTCGTTGTCGGCGCCGAGTATTCGCTGGAAACCGGCACGGTCGAGTTCTTCGACGACTAAAAAACAAGCGCTTGGCCAAGCGGCTACGCCCACGCGGGCGGGTTGGCCAGGCGGAAGAGGCGCTCGCCGGCGTGGGACACGAGCAGGATGCCTTCGTCCTCGCGGTTGGCGTAGTCGTCCGGGTTGATGGTCGCCGGGTCGCGGTAGCCAAGGTTGATCTGCCGGCACTTGGCCTCGGGGATCTGCGTGGCCAGGGTCACCTCGGCGCGCGGGGTCTCGACGCCGTTCTTGTACGTTCCCAGGCCCTTGACATGGACGCAGTGCGCGAGCGCGCCCCACGGTTTGTCCTTGAAGCGATCCCACTGTTTCAAGATGTAGTCGCGGCAGTGGTAGCCGACGCTCTCGATCGCCTCGCCATGCGCGATGCAAACCTCGCTGATGTGCGGCGCGTAGATGATCAACTCGCCGCCGTCGGCCAGCACCGGCTCGAGCTTGTACATGCACTTGCCGGCGGTCCACAGCTCATCGTACATCTCCGGCGCGCAGGCAAGGATGGTGTGGAACGGTTTCGGCTCGATTCGGATGTGGCGCTCGGCCGAGAGATCGGCGGCGGCGGACCAGGCCTCCTCAACCGGACCGGCAAACAGCCCGCTCATGCCGTTGCTCTCGACGACCATGCAGAAGGCGAGCTTGGGGATTTTGACCATTGAGCCGGCGCGCTCGATGACCTTGCGGACCGGCGTCCATTTGTGGCCGATGATTTTTGGCGTGGTGATCACTGCGGCGAGCCAGTGAAAAAAGTGCAGCACCTCCGGGCCGGCTACACCGGGGAAGAGGTACTTGTTGCCGCCGGAAAACCCGGCCACCTCGTGCGGGAAAACCGGGCCGACGATGATGATTTGGTCGTAGTCGAACAACTTCGCGGCGACCTCGACCGGCACGTCCATCTCGAACAGCCCGCCGCTCAGGTCGCTTATCTCCTCCGCCGGGATGGTGCCGATGTTGCGGAGCGCGCCGGGGTCGTCCCAGGCATGGTTGAAGAACTGAACCGCGGCGTACGGGCCGGCGCGTTCTTCGTGGGTGATCTCCAGCCGGCGCTCGATCGCCGTCTCGCTCATTGGCTGGTGCGTACCGAGCGCGATCATCACATCCAGCGTGGCAGTGGTACCGCCGATCTGGTCGTGGATCGCCTTGAACAGCGTCCCAACCGGCGCGGTGCGTGTGCCGTCGGGAACGATAAGCAGCACTTTACAGTCGCGATAGTCCTCCTCCGGCATCGCCTTGGCCACGACCTCGCGCGCCTGTTCGGCGGTGAGTAGTCTGCCCTCGGAAACTTTTCTGGAGATCACCCCCATGGTGCGTCAGATGGTTTGGCTCAGGAACCCGCCATCGACGACAATATCGGAACCGGTGACAAAGCTCGCCGCCTTTTCGCTGGCGAGATACACCGCCGCGCCGGCCAGCTCGCTGGGTTCACCGAAGCGGCCCATCGGTGTGTGGCTAAAGATCGCCTTGGCGCGGGCGCTCGGCGTGCCGTCCTCGTTGAACAGCAGTTTCTTGTTTTGCTCGGCCGGAAAAAAACCAGGGGTGATGCTGTTCACGCGCACGCCTTTGGTGGCCCATTCGCGGGCGAGAAACCGCGTGGCGCTGAGAACCGCCGCCTTCGACGCCGAGTAGGCGATCACCTTTGAGAGCGGCAGGTGCGACGTGACGCTGGCGATGTTGATGATGCTGCCCTGGCCGCGCTCGCACATCGCCGGTCCGAACTCCTGGCACGGCAGCAGCAGGCCGCCGACAAGGTTGAGATCGAACACCCTGGCCCAGCCAGGCAGCGGGATTTTCTCGAAAGGCATCTCCGGCGTGACGATGGCGTCCGGGTGGTTGCCGCCGGCGGCGTTGAGCAACACCGTCGGCGCTCCAAGCGCCTGGCCAACGGCCTCGTGGCACGACTTGAGGCTGGCGGGATCCATTGCGTCGCAGCCAAAAAACTGCGCTTGGCCACCGGCATCTACAATCTCCCGCACACGGGCCTCCCCGCGATCGGCGTTCCGGCCTGCCACGGCGACCTTCGCCCCGGCCTTGGCCATCGCCACGGCGCACGCGCCCCCCAACGCTCCCGTGGCGCCGATCACCACGGCCACCTCCCCGCTCAAGTCAAACAAGTTCTCCGACATCGCCGCGCAGTCTCCACCAGCCAGCCGCTGGGTTGAAGGAAAAATCGCCGGCCAAGCGCCTGGCCATGCGGTGATTTTACGTTTGCGCGCCGATAAAATCAAGGATAACCTCCGGACTCCTTTATGAAATGGATCGCAATTATCGCAGTGTGTCTGGCCGTTCTTTTGTATGGTTTGAATGCCTTGAACCGCACGGAGATCGGGCTGGAGCAGCGTGAGGACGGCCTGTACTACAAGGCCGGCGCGGAAACGGCGTTCACCGGGGACGGCATGGTTTACCATCCCAACAAGCAAAAGGCGCAGGAGGGGGAAATCGTGAACGGAAAGCCGACCGGCCCGTGGAAGATCTGGCACGCCAACGGCCAACTTTCCTGGGAAGGCAGCTACAAGGACGGCAAAAAGGATGGCGTGTGGACTCGACACGACGAGGAGGGTGCCAAGGCGGCGGAGTCCACTTGGGCGGACGGTGTCGAGCAGGTTGTTATTGAGGTAAAGCCTACCAAGCCCGCGGAATCTCCCGCTGCAACTCCTGCACCGCCAACTGAACAGAAACAAAACGAGTAAACAAGTGATGAAATGAACCGTCTCAAGCTCCCCGTGTTGGCGGCAGTCGCCCTGATGATTGCCGGTTGTCAGACCGCGAAGCAACTGGCCCACGATGGCCAGGCGTCCATCTTCCGCCCCGAGCTTTGGCTGAAGGATGACGGACTTTACTACACCGCCGGCGCCGACGAACCGTACACCGGCAAACACGAGGCATGGTACGCCAGCGGCGACGAGGCATGGGAGGGCGAGATGAAGGACGGCAGGCGCCATGGCCAATACACCCAGTGGTATCCGGAGAATGGCGGCCAACACGTTGCCGGACTCTATCAGGATGGCAGCCGCGACGGGACGTGGGGCCAGTGGTATCCAAACGGCCAGGCTGAAATCACCTCCGAGTACCTCGCGGGCATCGAGTCAAAGGTCACATTCTACTCCGAAAACGGCGCTGTCATTCCGGAGAAAGTTTATTGGGCGAAGGTTCGGCAGAGACTAAACCGCCAGGCCTGGCGCAGCTACGGTGTTGCGTACGGGAGGGGCTACCCCGGCTACTACCACTCATCGTATTACCACGGCTCCCACGGCTGGACGCCTCCCGGCGGCGGCACGGCGAGCGACTTTAGCAACCTTGGCGGCGGCGGTTCCTCTAACAGCGGTGGCGGCTCATCCGGCGGCGGCTACAGCGGGGGAGCCTCCGTGAGCGCGCCGGAGGGCGGTTCCGGCGGCAGCCCGAACACGCCTTGATTCCGGACCTTTCGCGCCTGGCCAGGCGGATCCGTCTTGCCTTGGCCGGTGAACTTGGGGAGTTTTGCCGTGTGAGATTGCTACCCGTCCCAATGGCCGCCTTGGCTTTGCTCGTCGCCTGTCGCCCCGGTGAAACCCCGCCGCCTCCGCCGCCCGCCGTGAGCGCCCCGGAACCGGTCGCCGAGCCGGCTGCGGAGCCAGCACCCGCCCCCGAAACCAAGCCCGCCTCCGAGCCGGTTCAACCGGCCGCAC
>QOAX01000273.1 GCA_003972865.1 Verrucomicrobiota bacterium
GGCGTATCGCCCCTGGCCTTCATCTTCTTTTTGACCTTGTCCCTGCCGGAACCCTGTGCCACCCGACAACACATCTGGAGTTACTTTCGTTTGTTTAAATAATCGTCAATCTTCAATTTGGTGGATTCATCCATTTTGATGAGGGGAGGCCAGGTGCGGCGATAGCCTTCGGCGGGGAGTTTTTTTGTGGCATCGATGCCGAGCTTGGTGCCGACGGCGATCTCGGTTGTGGCGTGGTCGAGGACGTCGGCGGGGCCTTTTGTGAAGATGCTGTCGCGCTGCGGGTCGGTGCATGCGCAGAGGCGGAAGAGGACTTCGCTGGTGTTGTGCACGTCCACTTCGGCGTCGACGATGATGATGTATTTGGTGAACATCATCTGGCCCATGCCCCAGAGGCCGTTCATGATTTTGAATGCCTGCATCGGGTAGGTTTTCCTGATGCTCACGAAGACGAGGTTGTGAAAAACGCCCTCGGCCGGCAGCGCGATGTCCACAATCTCCGGGAAGGTCATCCGCAGGATCGGCAGGAACAGCTTCACGCTGGCGCTGCCCATGTAAAAGTCCTCCATCGGCGGGATGCCGACGATCGTCGCCGGGTAAACGGCCTGCTTGCGGTGGGTGATGGCGGTGATGTGTAAAACAGGATAAGGTTCTGGCAGGGTGTAGTAGCCGGTGTGATCGCCGAATGGCCCTTCGTCACGAAGCGGTTCGGTCGGATCTACGTAGCCCTCGATCACGATATCGGCGTTGGCCGGAACCTCGAGGTCGTTGGTTTCGCACTTCACCAATTCGACCGACTTGCGGCGGAGGTAGCCGGCGAGCAGAAACTCATCCAGCCCGTCCGGCAGCGGCGCGGTGGCGCAAAAGGTGAACACCGGGTCGCCGCCGAGGAAGACGGCCACCGGCATGCGGTCGCCGGTCTCGTAGTAGCGGCGCCCGTGCCGCGCAGCGACTTTCTGCAACTGCCAGTGCATGCCGGTCGATTGGCCGTTATAAACCTGCATGCGATACAGGCCAAGGTTGCGGTCGCCAGTGTCAGGGTCGCGGGTGACGACACAGGGCAGCGTGAGGAACCGCCCGCCATCGAGCGGCCAACATTTCAGGATCGGCAGGTCGAGGAGGGACGGTGGGCTGGAATCCAGGGTTGTGGGATCGTCGACGTCCGGTGCGCTTGGCCAGGGCTCGGTTCGCGGGGCCGGGGCGTCGAACCGGTGGATGACCTCCTTGCATGCGCCGGTCTTGGCGCGCTTGGGCTTGGCGTGGCGCAGGGTCAGCGCCTGGCCAAGCAGCGCGAAGGTTTCGCGGATGCCGGTGGGCGGCTTGGCCTGGATGAGTGAACCCAGTTCGGCGGCGACGGCATCGACGCTCTCCGCGCCAAGCGCCATGGCCATGCGCCTAGCCGAGCCCATGGTGTTGATGGCGACCGGGTGCGGCGAAACCCGCCCGTTGACGGTCGGCTGCTCGATGAGCAGCGCCCGGCCGCCGTCCGGCTTTTTCATCTCGCGATCGGCTAGCTCGGTGATCTCCAGCTCGGTGGCCAGCGGCTGGCTGACGCGGGTCAGTTCACCCGCCTGCTCGAGGGCGTCCAGGAATGCCGCGTATGATTCGTAGGCCATGAGGGGGTGCTTGTTTCGACGCCGCAGCCCGGAGGCGGAGCCCGGGGCAGCTTATTGGCTCGACTGCGCTTGGCCAAGCCCTACAATCCGCGTCCCCAACAAATCCATGAATCGATGAAACAAAAGACGATCCAACGCTTCGGCCGCCTGGCCGCAGCCGCCGCATTCTGCCTCGCGCTTGGCCAAGCGCACGCCAAGGCCAAGCCGAATGTGCTGTTCCTCTTCGCCGACGACCAATGCTTCGAGACAATCGGCGCGCTTGGCCTGACCGACATCGACACGCCGAACCTCGACCGCCTGGTGAACCGCGGCACGCAGTTCACCCGCGCGTACAACATGGGCTCGTGGAGCGGCGCGGTCTGCGTGGCCAGCCGCCACATGCTCATCACCGGCCGACACATCTGGCGGGCGCAACAGGCGTCGCAGGTGCTGCGCGGCAAAGGCAAAAACCTCACGCCCGCACAGCAGGCCACACGCGAGGCGGAGTACGCCAACCTCTGGCCGCAGGTCATGGGACGCGCCGGTTACCAGACGTTTTTCACCGGCAAATGGCATATCCAAGCTCCCGCCGACAAGGCGTTTCAGGTCGCCCGTAACATTCGCGGCGGCATGCCGAACCAGACACCGCAGGGCTACAACCGGCCGCTGCCCGGCAAGCCCGACCCGTGGAGCCCGTACGACGTGAAGTTCGACGGATTCTGGAAGGGCGGCAAGCATTGGAGCGAGGTGGTCGCGGACGACGCGGTCGATTACATCGGCGAAGCCAAGCGGGACGAGCGGCCGTTCTTCATGTACATCGCGTTCAACGCGCCGCACGACCCCCGGCAGGCGCCGAAAGAGTACGTCGACCGCTACCCGTTGAGCCGCATCAAGGTGCCGGAAAATTATCTCGACGAGTACCCGTACAAGGACTCCATCGGCTGCGGTGCCAATCTGCGCGACGAGAAACTCGGGCCGTTCCCCCGCACGCACCACGCGGTGAAGGTGCACCGACAGGAATATTACGCGATCATCGAGCACATGGACGCGCAGGTCGGGCGCATCCTCGACGCGCTCGATGCCTCCGGCCAGGCGGAGAACACCTACATCTTTTTCAGCGCCGACCACGGGCTGGCGGTCGGCCATCACGGGTTGTTCGGTAAGCAGAACCTGTACGATCACAGCACGCACGTGCCGTTCATCGCGGTTGGCCCGGGCATCAAGGCCAGCCACAAAATCGACGCGCCAATTTACCTGCAGGACGTGATGGCCACGTCGCTGGACATCGCCGGGGCCAAGCGCCCGGAGCAGGTTGAGTTCCAGAGCCTGCTGCCGCTGCTCAGTGGCAAGACCACGGAGTCCGAAGTCAAGGCCGTTTACGGTGCGTACCTAGGCCTGCAGCGCTCGGTCACGGTCGGCAACTGGAAGCTCATCCTTTATCCGAAAATCTCCAAGGCCCGCTTGTACAACATCAAGCGGGACCCGCTTGAGATGAAAGACCTTGCGGACAACAAGAAAACAGAGAAGGTCATAAAACGGTTGTACAAGCGGCTGTTGAATCTGCAAAAGGCCAACAACGACTCGCTGGATCTCAAGGCAGCTTTCCCAAAGCTGGGCTAACCCTTATTTCCCACCAACTCTTTGAGCAATCTAATTGATCGGCCGGCGATACAGCGGACAACAATCTTCACAACACTGTTCGCGCTTGGCCTTGGCCAAGCAGCAATCGCTGCCGAGCACTCCATCATCGCGCCGGAAAGCAAAGGCACTTTCCGGGGTCGTCCAACCATCGCTGCTGTGCTCGTCGACCAAGCCCCCGACATCGACGGCCATCTCATTGACGAAGCATGGAGCTTGGCCCAGCCGGCTGGCGAGTTCCTTCAAAAGGAACCCAAGCAGAATATACCACACTCACAACGCACTGAGTTTCGTGTACTCTACAATAATGATACCCTATTTGTTGGCGTGTGGTGTTTTGATACGGAGGCCCGTAATATTATTGCCCACACCATGGAACGTGATGTTATGATGCGTTATGAAGACATGGTAAATATCACGCTGGATACCTTTCAAGACCGCAGGAATGGCTATTTATTTACGGTTAATCCTAATGGAGCCAGGAGTGATGCAACTGTTAGTAACAATACTTCGCGCAACGGTGAATGGGATGGGGCGTGGAGAGCGAAAAGTAAAAAACATGCCTGGGGTTGGAGTACTGAAGTTGCTATCCCTTTCAAGTCATTGAGTTTTGACGAAAAGAACGACAGCTGGGGAATCAACATCTACCGGAATATTGGCCGTTTTGGCGAGCGAGGTCAGTGGGCCAACTCACGTCGAACCAGTCGCAGCTATCATGTCTCCGGCTGTGGCAACTTGACTGGACTGCACGGGCTCAGACAGGGGATCGGGCTGGATATCACGCCCTATGCGACAGGTAAATATAGTAAAGACTACGACTCCAGGGATTCTGATCTACTTGGGGATTTTGGAGTTGATATTCGCTATCGACTCACGCCCAGCCTAACCGCCCTAGCCAGCGTAAACACCGATTTTGCGGAGACGGAAATCGACACACGCCAAGTCAACTTCACCCGGTACCCGCTGTTCTTTCCGGAGAAACGGCAGTTTTTTCTAGAGGACTCAGGTATTTTTGGTTTCGGAGGTGGGGAATCATCACGACGCCGACGTTCACGAGATTCCTCGGACGCTCTGTTGATGCCGTTTTTCAGTCGGCGAATCGGCCTAAGCAGTAAAGGGCAGATTACCCCCATTCAGTTTGCCGGAAAAGTGACGGGACGAATAAAGGACTACAACATCGGCCTGCTCGATGCGGTGGTGGAGGGAGACGACCATCCTCGCAATGCTTTCGTCGGCCGCGTCAGTCGCAATGTATTCGAGCAATCGTCGTTCGGATTCCTGACCACCATAGGTGATCCCAACTCGGATGAAATGAACTCGGTGACGGGTGTCGACTTTCAGTACCGCAACACTGACTTCATGGGTGGGCACACCTTCGAGGTAAACCTTTATGCGCTAGGTTCCTACTCCGAGGATTTGGGTGGCTTGGAACCGGCCTGGGCAACCAACGCAAAGTTATATGACCGGAATATCGAACTGTCGGCCAGCGTGATGGAGATCGGCAACGACTTCAACCCGGCCATGGGCTTCGTGCGTCGGCGAGGAACACGGCGTTACATGCTCGAAGCGGATTTCATACCCTACTTCGAGGAAATCAGTTGGTTGCGAAACACCCGCCACGGTTACGAGGCGGAGCTTTACACCGATCTCGGGAATGATGTCGTGAACACCAAGCAGACCTTCAACCTGGCATCCCTTTCCTTTGAAAGCCAGGAACTTCTCTCTTTTTCGGTCTCGCACTTTACTGATCACCCGAAAAAGGACTTTGATATTTCAGATGGAACTATAATTCCGGCGGGGGATTATGATTGGTGGAATGCGAGGCTTTCTTTGAACACCGGTTTGTATCGAAAGTTCGCCGCAGCCAATTCCTACACCGTGGGCGGGTTTTACGATGGCAACCGGCAACAACTTTCGTCTACACTCGTTTATCGCCCAACGAAACGAATTTCACTCACCTTGGATTACTCCCTGAACCTCATTGATTGGGAGCAATTTGAGGATTCAACTATTAATCTGATTTCCGGAAGGGTTCAGTACAGCTTTACCCCGGACCTGACCCTTTTTAACCTAATCCAATATGACGACATATCAAATTCAATCGGGGTCAACAGTCGACTGCAGTGGGAGTACAAACCGGGCGCGAAGATGTTCTTCGTGGTCAACCAGGGGTATGTCGACGAGACGACCGGCTTCGTGATTAGGGACCTTGAGGTGGTGGCCAAGGTCGGCGGACTATTCCGTTTTTAATCATTGATTGGAATAATAGATGGGGCATATCTTTACAACCAAAACGCGATTTCTTCGTGCACAACCCAGGTGCTTTTGCCGAGCATTGGCCTTGGCTTTTGGTGTGGTCCTTGGCCAAGCGTTGGCGGATGATATTCCCAAGCCATCAGCGATCACGCCTGAAAGCCGGGGCACATTTCGAGGTCGGCCCACCGTAAAGGCAGTGCGCGTCGACCAGGCTCCCGACATCGACGGCCATCTCATTGACGAACCATGGCACTTGGCCAAGCCGGCCGGTGAGTTTCTTCAAAAGGAACCCAAGGAGAATCTGCCACACTCTCAACAAACGGAATTCCGGGTGCTCTTCGACGACGATGCATTGTACATCGGCGTGTGGTGCTTCGACACAGAGTCTGATCGCCTTGTTGCACTCAACATGGAAAGGGATGGTCATATGCGTTTTGAGGATGTGGTGATGATTACCCTGGACACCTTTCTGGATCGCAGGAACGGCTATCAATTTTCGGTCAACACGAACGGAGCGCGCGGCGATGCCACGATCAGTAATAATACCTCCGTAAGTCCCGAGTGGGACGGGGCGTGGACGGCAAAAAGCAGGCGACATGTCTGGGGATGGAGCACCGAAATCGCCATTCCGTTCAAGACCATCAGTTTTGATGAAACAATCAGCACATGGGGATTCAACATCTACCGCAACATCGGACGTTCTAATGAAAGCGCTTTGTGGGCCAACTCGCGCGCTTCCATCCGAGGCCATCATGTGTCCGAATGCGGTGACCTGACCGGATTGCACGGGCTCAGGCAGGGGCTTGGTCTGGACATTACGCCATATGCGACGGGTAAATACCGTAGGGACTACGACGCAAAGGACTCGGATTTACTTGGGGACTTTGGTTTCGGCGTCCGCTACCGGCTCACTCCCAGCCTGACCGCCCTTGCCAGCGTCAACACCGATTTCGCGGAGACGGAAATAGATAGGCGTCAGGTTAATTTAACTCGTTACCCCTTGTTTTTCCCTGAGAAACGTCAGTTTTTCCTAGAAGACTCCGGCATCTTCGGTTTCGGCGGCGGGGAATCGTCCAGACGCCGATCACGGGATTCGTCTGACACACTACTGATGCCGTTTTTCAGCCGTCGAATCGGCCTGAGCAGTAAAGGACAAATCGTGCCGATTCAATTTGCCGGAAAGCTTACCGGCCGTATTAAGGATTATAACATCGGCCTGCTTGATACCGTGCTCGACGGGGAGGACGGCCCGCGGAATGCTTTTGTTGGCCGGATTAGCCGCAACCTTTTCGAGCAGTCATCCGTTGGGTTCCTGACCACCATTGGTGACCCCGACTCGGATGAAATGAATTCGGTCACAGGTGTCGACTTCCAGTATCGAAACAGCAACTTCTTGGATGGACGCACCTTTGAGGCCAACCTGTTTGCGCTTGGTTCCTATTCGGAGGACTTGGGTGGACTGGAGCCGGCCTGGGGCGCCAGTACAAAACTGTACGACCGCAACATTGATCTCTCCGCCAGCGCAATGGAGATCGGCGATGATTTTAATCCGGCCATGGGGTTTGTTCGGCGCCGGGGCACTCGTCGGTACATGGTCGAGGCGGATTTCACAACCTACCACGACAACATCAGTTGGTTGCGGAACACGCGCCATGGCTACGAGGCGGAACTCTATACCGACCTTGGAAACGACGTTGTGAATACCAAACAGTCGTTCGATCTATTTTCACTCTATCTCGAGAGCCAAGACTACATATCGCTAAAGGTGTCGCATTTGACGGATCGGCCCGCTGAGGATTTTGAAATCTCCGACGGTTCGATCATCCCTGCCGGGGATTACGAATGGTGGGATGTTCGGTTGTTAGCCTATTTGGGCATGAACCGATTACTGTTCCTTAGGCCCATGTACAGGGTCGGCGGCTTTTACGATGGCACGAGACAACAGATCGAGCTTGAAACACGTTATATCCCTTGGCCCAAACTCCGCCTGAGCTTGGCTTACTCGCTGAACCTGATCGACTGGGACCGGTTTGAGGACTCGAGCATCCATGTCATGTCGGGGATGGTCCAGTACAGCTTCACACCGGATTTGGTTTTGTCGAGCCTCATCCAGTACGACGACATCTCGGACTCGATCGGCGTCAACAGCCGGTTGCAGTGGGAGTACAAGCCGGGCGCGAAGATGTTCTTCGTCATCAATCAGGGCTACGTTGACGAGATGACCGGCTTCGTGATCAAGGACCTCGAACTGGTGGCCAAGGTCGGCGCGCTGTTCCGTTTTTAGGGGCTTTCCGCTCGAACCCCGAGCCGCCACCGCCCACAATGCGGCGTGCGCCTGGCCAAGCTTAAACTGCGTGATTTCCGGAATTTCCGGAGGCTCGACGCCGCGTTCGAGCCGGGCTTTCACGTGCTGGTCGGCCGCAACGCGCAGGGTAAAACCAACCTGCTCGAGGCTGTTTACCTGCTGGCCACGCTGCGCTCATTCCGGGGCGCAGGCAACGCGCAGATCATCCGCCACGGGCAGAAAGCCTTCTTCGCCGGCGGACTGGCGCTTGGCCAGACGGAGAGCGAAATCCGCCATTACTGGTCGGCGGCCCAGCGCAAACTCACCGTCAACGAAAAGCCGATCCGCCGCATCACCGATTACCTCGGCACACTGCGCACCGTGGTCTTCTGCGCCGAAGATGCGCTGCTGGTCAACGGGCCGGCCAAGGCGCGCCGCCGTTTTCTCGACCTGCTGCTCACGCAGACGCAGCCCGGCTATCTCGGATTGCTTCACCGCTACACCGGGGCGCTGCGATCGCGCAACGCGCTGCTCAGGCGCGACTCCCCCGACTTGGCGCTGCTCGACAGCTTCACCCGCGAGCTCGTCGCCAACGGCGAAAAGCTCATCACCGCCCGGCGTGACCTCGTCAAAAAACTCTCGCCACTCATCCGCTTGGGCTACCGAAAAATCGCGGCCAAGCCGGAGGACGCGGGCATCGCCTACGCGCCAAGCGTCCGGGAGGATTTCGCGGTGGACCTGGCGAAGTCGAGGGTTCGCGAGCAGCGACACCGCACGACACTGGTCGGCCCGCACCGGGACGAACTCAAGCTGGCGCTCGACGGCCAACCGGCGGCGCAATACGCCAGCGAGGGTCAGAAGCGCACCTTTGCCATCGCGCTGAAAATGGCGCAGGGCGACTACCTCGCCGGCATCCACGGCTCGGCGCCGATCCTGCTGATCGACGATGTGATGGGCGAACTCGACGCCGGGCGTCGGGCCGGCCTGATACCGCTGATCAGCCGCACCGACCAGGCGCTTGGCCAGGTGTTTATGACCTGCACCGAGGAAAACTGGCCCGGCGAGCTTTCCGGCAATCTCCACCGCTGGCAGGTCGAGCAAGGCAGCCTGAAGAGGATGAGTTGACTCGCCGCTTGGCCAGGCGCTCTCTGGTTAGTCACCGAACAGGCGGCCGAAGAGTTTGTTGAGCAGCACCTTCCAGGTGACCTTGGTGGCGACTTTGTCGAAGAGCGGGCGCAGGTCGCTGAGTTTCTCAACGTCCTGCACGGTGTAGTCCTCAATGTTGATATTGACGTTGCGGGATTTCCCGGCGTCGGCGAGATGGGTGAACTTCAGCCGCTCCCACGAGAAGGTCAGGGTGTCGATGGTGAAGTAGAGCGGCGACTCGCCGAGCGCGAGCTGGGCCGACGACTTCGCCACGGCGTCCGGCAACGAGATGAGGTTGCGTTCGCCTCCCTTGGTTTCCACGAGATTGAACTCGGTGATGCCGATGCGCACCAGCCGGAAATGCGGCTTGAGCTTGCGGCGCACGTTCATCAACTCCGAGAAGTCGCAGTCGATGAACAGGTCGTCGATTCGGAGCATCGTCGCGCCGCCGTACTTGGGCAGGTTGTAGAGGGTGATGTCGCGGGCGTCGACGGTGGAGTTTAGCGGGAAACCGATGTCAAGATGCCCAATCCTGGCATCCATCCCCTGCTCGCGAAACTCGCTGATGATCCACCACTTGGCCAAGGCGTCCTTGGTGAGGAACAGCCCGATTGCCACGACCAGTAACAGGATGAGCAGGCGAAACGCCCAGCGGAACAAAAACCGCATCAAGCGGACTTACCAAAAGCCGGCCCGACTGACAATGCGAAACATGACTCAAGCCGAGCCGGACTCGACGAACTTGAGCACCTCGCGGTGGTTGAGCTTACCGGTGCCGAGCTTGGGCAGTTCGTCCATCACCCGCAGGTCTCGCGGCACGCAGAGGTTGGTCATCCCTGCTGCGGCGATGGCCTCGCGAAGCTCGGGCAGTTGCAGTCCCGGCTCGTTGGTCACGGCGACGAGTTTCTCCCCCTTGTCAGCGTCCGGCAGCGCCACCACCGCCACCTCGCACTCCTCGCCGTGCTGCGGGAACGCCCCGGCCAAGGCATCCTCCACCGCGGTGAGACTGACCATCTCGCCGCTGACCTTGGCGAAGCGCTTGGCCCGGCCCCGGACCCAGAAGTAGCCGTCGGCATCGACGTGGATAATGTCGCCGGTGTCGTACCAGCCGCCGAGCGCCTGGAACATCCCGTTGGCGTCAGCGTTGAGGTAACCCTTCATCACGTTGGGGCCGCGAACGAACAGGCGGCCGGCGTCCGCCACGCCGTCGATCGGCTCGAGCTTCCATTCGATGCCCGGCAACAGCCGGCCCACGGAGCCGAACCGGTTGTCGACCTTGGTGTTGGCGCAGATCGCAGGGGCGCACTCGGTCACGCCGTATGCCTCGTTGATGCGGATACCGAACTTGCGCGCCCATGTGTCGGCCGTGGCCTGCTGAACCTTCTCCGCGCCGGCGAGCAGATAGCGCACGCTCCGGAAATCGTACGGATGCGCCATGCGCGCGTAGCCGTTGAGGAACGTGTTGGTGCTCAGAAACATCGTCGCGTTGGAGTTGTAAACGGCGGTCGGGATCTGCCGGTACTGCAACGGCGACGGAAACAAGGTGGTGCAAATCCCCCGGCAGAGCGGTAGCAGCGTGCCCACCACCAGACCGAAGCTGTGAAACATCGGCAGACAGTTGAAGAGACTGTCGGTGTCCATCACGTCCACGGTGGAGAACAACTGCCGCAGGTTGGCGAGGATGTTGCGGTGCGACAGCTCGACCCCCTTGGGCTCCCCCTCGGAGCCGCTGGTGAAGAGGATGACCGCCGTCCGGTCAGCCGGGATGTTGAACCGCGCCCGGCCAAGCGCGAGCCGGTGCTTGAGGAACACGCCCAGCTTGGCCAAGCCGGAGATTTGTTTCCGGATGTCCTCGAGGTAAATGAACTCGATGCCGGCCGCCTCCATCGGCTTCACGTCCAGCTTGGCCTTGGCCAGGAAAACACGGGAGGTGATGACCTCTCTCAACCCGGCCAGCTCCGAGCACGTGAGCATCAGCGGCACGCCGCTGGAATAGTTGAGTACAGCCGGGATTTTGCCGATGCGCCACAGGCCAAGCAGCGAGATCACCGTGCCGTTCACGTTGGGTAGCAGCACGCCCACCCTCTCCCTTTCGCCATCGAGCAACCGCCGAAACTGTCCGCCGAGCACTTCCGCACCCACCATCACCATCCGATGCCTGAGCGCCCGGCCGGTGACGTCCTCAAGCACCACCGTGCCAGGACGCTGCCGCGCTTTCGAGGCGATCTCGGTGAGCACGTCGCCGTGGCCGTGGTCCATCTCCACGTGAAACTGCTGCTCGATCATCCGCTCGCGAAGCCACTGCGTCAGCGCCTCGCGCACGTCGGTTGTGCCGCTGAATTTCCCGACCGGCGGCTGCAACACGGTGCCGAAGTGAACGCTCAACCTGGGGAACCACTGCTTCCAGCCCGGTTGCCGCGACCACGGCAGGCGGTGCGCGTTGCGCAGATGGCAGGTGATCACCTTGGCTCCGGTCTTGTGCAGGAGAAACCCGGTGCCCTCGAAGAGCTTCATCAGGCAGCCGGTCTCGGAGATGCGGCCCTCGGCAAACAAAATCAGCCGGCCGCCGCCCTGCAGGAAGGTGGCCATCTCCTTCACGGCAAACGGCGAGGCGTGATCCACCGGGAACGTGTAGCGGTTGACCATCATGAACCTAAACATCCAGTGGCTGTCCGCCCTCGTGGAGGAGGTGACGAAGCGCCAGTCCTCACCCACACACAGCCCCACCAGCCACCAGTCGAACCACGACACGTGATTGGGGATCAGCAAAACCGGCCCCAGCGTATCCAGCACGTCGTCGCCGTGAATGCGGAGGCGAAACAGGATGCGGGCCAGCAGTCGGCTCATGAGGCGGATGAAAGGCATCGGCTCGGGGTCGAAAAAACTCCGCCGGTTGTAGCGGGATCACCGCCAAACAAAAGCCAAAAACCTCAGCCGCCACCGCTCACCCCATCGCCGACAGAATCCCAATCGGGTGGTGGCGGCGTGACGGCTCTCATTTCACTTGGGCTTGCGGGCAGCGCGGGCGGTCTTGGCCTTGGCCGGGTACGCCCGCGCCTCGTCGTGCGGCAGGTGGTAGAAAAAACCGTCCTCCGCGCCGAGCAATAAGTCCGGCTTGCCGTTGCCGTCCCAATCCACGACGCACGGGCTGGTGCTGTGCGCCGCCAACTGCCGTTGGCCAAGCGGCCCCACGCGCTTGAGGACAATATTGCCGTTGCGGGTTTCACAGTTGCGCCACCAGTCGGCGTTGGCGGCGTCCACCAACACGTCCAACCGCCCGTCGCCGTCCCAGTCGGCAACCGATATTTTTCGCCTACCACTTTTGCCGGCAGTGCCGGAATTCAATTGGATCGGCCGGTTGTCCTCATCCACGAAGATGCGACGCGGCGGGAGCAACTCAAGTGTCCCGCCGGTGCGCCGCCGTTTGAACAACGCGAGGTAACCCTCGTGATCGAGCATCACCAAGTCAGTCAGCCCGTCGCCGGTAAAATCCACCGCCACCGGCGTCGTCCGCCATTGGGTGACGAGCTGCTTGCCCCGTGGGTTCCACCAAAACCACTTGGGCTTGGGCGCGGCGCTTGGCCAAGCGACCTCGACGGGCCGGGCAGCGGCCAAGCGCGGCTGCGTGCGGCTGCCGGCGTTGCGATACCACAGCACCTCGCCCCAGATCGAGTTCACCAGCACGTCGGGCAAGCCGTCGTGATCCCAGTCCGCCACGGACAGCGTCGTGTAACCCCACTTCGCCTCGCACGGCCCCTGAATGCTGCCGTTCTCACCGGCTTGAATCCGGATAACTTGGCCATCGGCCTTGAGCCGCCGGCCCGCCGCCCAGCGCGGCTTTGCCCCGCCGCCGAGGTTCTCAAAAAAACCGATGTAACCGGCGGTGTTGCCACTCACGATGTCGTCGTCGCCGTCGCCGTCCCAGTCCACCGCCACCGGCGTGGAGAGCGCCCCAAACTTCACGCCCGCAGCCTGCTGCCGAAAAAATCTCGGCGCGGCAAAAAGCGGCGCGCCGTCAACCACGCGGCCGGTGTGCTCGACGAACGCCACGCGGCCGTCCTCCTGGCCGACGACCAAGTCCACGTCGCCGTCGCCGTCCCAGTCCACCGCCACCGGCGTGGAGAGCGCCCCAAACTTCACGCCCGCAGCCTGCTGC
>QOAX01000088.1 GCA_003972865.1 Verrucomicrobiota bacterium
TGATGGAGGAAACCGAGGTGCCGGCGCGGTCGCAGCACGACATGGCCGGCCAAATCCAGGCGATGATGGAGGGCATGCGCGGCGGCAAAAAAGAGGGCGACACCATCAACACACGCCACATCCTCTTCGTCGTCAGCGGGGCGTTTGCCCATCTCGACAAGATTGTCGGTCGGCGACTGAAGGAATCCTCCATCGGGTTTGCCGCCGGGACGCAGGATGAGGTTGAGGGCGGCCGGATTCTTGAGCATGCGAGAACGCCCGATTTCATTAAGTTCGGCTTCGAGCCGGAGTTCATCGGCCGCCTGCCGGTGCGCGTCGTCTGCCACCCGTTGAGTGTCGATGACCTCGAGCAGATTCTCAAGACCAGCGAGGGCAGCATCATCCGCCAGTACAAACAGTCGTTCGCCGCGTACGGCATTGACACCAAGTTCAAGGACAACGGCCTGCGACGCATCGCCGAGCTGGCCATCGATGAGGAGACCGGCGCGCGCGGATTGATGACCGTCTGCGAAAAAGTCTTCCGCGACTTGAAGTTCGAGCTGCCCAGCTCGCGCGTGAAGGAGTTCGCCGTTGATGACGCGCTGGTCGATGATCCCCAAGCCGCGCTGCAAACGCTGCTGGACAACGCGCCCGAGCAGGAG
This sequence comes from Verrucomicrobiota bacterium, assembly GCA_003972865.1. Lineage (GTDB taxonomy): Bacteria > Verrucomicrobiota > Verrucomicrobiia > Limisphaerales > UBA1096 > UBA1096. The sequence goes on from QOAX01000088.1 coordinate 642, forward strand.
GCGGCCGAGGTGAACGACACGCTGAAACAGTTCGCTGACGCGTTCTCCGAGCAGCACGGATTGGTCATCAGCTTCACGGCTGATGCACGCAGACGCCTGGCCAGCCTGGCCGGGGAGTCGTCCCTTTCGGTGTATGATTTTTGCAAGGCCCACTTTCGCGACCTGCATTTCGGCCTGAAGCTGATCTCCGGCAACACCGGAACAACGGAGTTTGAACTGGACGAATCGTTCGCCAAAGACCCCGACTCCGCGCTGAGCGAACGGGTGGTCGCCAGTTACAAAAGCAAGAAATCGTAGAGCCGGACTTCGAATTTAATACGTTGCCCGGCCACCGGAGATGTCAAACACGGCTCCAGTACTGAACGAGACTTCATCCGACGAGAGCCAGGCAATCAGCGCCGCCACTTCGTCCACTTGGCCAACGCGTCCCATCGGGATCTTCGACACCATGTAGTCGATGTGCGCCTGCGTGCATTGCTTGAGAATCTCCGTCTCGATCACCGCCGGCGTGATGCAGTTCACTCGGATGTTTGTGTCGGCCAATTCCTTGCCCAGCGACTTGGTCAGGCCAATCACGCCGGCCTTGGCGGCGCTGTAGTGGGAAGCCGTCGGGTTGCCCTCCTTGCCGGCGATCGAGGCGACGTTGACAATGCGGCCCCACCCCGCCTCGAGCATTCCCGGCACGAACGCGCGGCAGCAGAGGAACACGCCGTAGAGGTCGATGTCCATCACGTCGCGCCACTCCTGCGGCGTACATTCCCAGAGCATCTTGTTGACACCCGCGATGCCGGCGTTGTTGACGAGAATGTCAATGTGCCCATGGCGGTCAAACGCTTGGCCAGCCGCCGCCTCGACCGACTCCGGCTTGGTCAACTCGACGATGTCGCTCGTCACCTCGCCATTGTCGGCCAGCTTGGCCTTGGCCGCGTCGATCGCCGCCGGGTCACGATCCCAAATCACACAGCGCGCACCCTCCCGCATAAGACGCTGCGCCGTGGCAAGGCCGATCCCCCGGGCGCCGCCAGTCACCAACGCTGTTTTCCCCTGTAAACTCATCTGAAGCAGCGCAGGAAATACGCCGTGCAGGCCGGAAAATCAATTGAAATTCCCAGCCACCAGCTTGGCGAGCTGTTTGATCACTTGAGGATACGGGTAGTCACGGTCATGGAGGCGATGGATCAATCGGTCACGCTGGGCGGAAAACTCCGCCTCGGCCTGTGCCTCCGCCCGCGCCCCGTCCACCGTGCCAGGGAACGACCTATCCTCATGCACGGGCCGGGCAGAATCCCGATCGGCACCCGCCTGCCCTTCGCCGGGGAATGGACGAATCCCGTTGCCATCGCCAGAATGTTCGTTCGACACACGCATGACTGCTGGCGCACCGTTGCGCCGTGATAGGTGTGACACTTCCGTGTGTCGAAAACCGACAAGCCGTTGGACGGCAGTCAGTTAACCGGCCTTTGAAACAACCGGCGGAACAAAAATCCAAATCCCTTCGATCCGTTCCAAGAGTTAACTCGGCATTTCGAGCCGTTTCTTTAGGAAAAAGTCTACTTTCCCGGCGCCTCTGGTGGAATCATCCCGCTGCCCTGCAAAATATAGTGGTAAAGCGCCTCAATCTGCCGATCCGCATCGCCGTCCAGCACGTCAAAAAGGGCGCTTTGGCCCCGGTGAAAATAGGCCGGCATCTTGGTTTGTGGATCGATCCGCAGCGGATTGCGCATCCACCGCCGAAAATATCCCGGCAACAACCGATCGGCGACCCTTGCGAGATTGATGCCCTGCGCGTCGAACACCTGCGCAGGCTCCAAGTCACCGATGCCGTGGCAGCTGAAGCAGAAAAAACCGCCGTTGGCTGAAACCAGTTTGCGGCCGATCCCCGCCTTCCCCGCATCGACCGGCGCATCAGGCGGCGTCACCGGCGGATAGCCGTTGAGCAGGGCCAAGCCCCTGGCCAAGCCGTCCGCCCGCGCGGGAAACGACGGCATGCGCGCAGTCAGCCACGGCCGCTGTCTCTTAGCCAATGAGCCCCTCAATATCCGCCCGCTCCACTCCGGCTTCAGTTTGCCGCCGAGCACGTCGAACGGCGGGATGAGAGCCATCTGCCCGTGACAGTTTGCGCAGTTCAAGTCGGCCGACTGGCGCAGTGCAAACTCCGCCAGGCTCGCTTGGCCAAGCGACGCTCCGCCCTCGCGCAGGAACAACCGCAGCGCCGCGCGATCGCTCTCGCTGAAGGCAAACCTCGGCGACTTGGCCTCAGCGGGATTATCGGCGAGACAGCCCTTGGCCAAGTCGGCGATGAGCGGCGCGGAGAAATGATTTCCGAGTTTGAGCGCGTGACAGTTCAGGCAGCCGGTCGATTGAACCAGTTTGCGGCCCTTGGCAATCAATGTTGCGTTGGCCGCAAAACTCGCGCGCTTGGCCAAGCTGGCCGGCTGAAAAAAATGAGCCGTCAGCGCGGCGGCCTCGTCCTGTGTGAGGGCAAAGTTGGGCATGCGGTTCCACCGATAATGCGCCTGCGGGTTGGACAGAAACGCGGACAGTGAACCGGCTTGGCCAAACTTCCATCGCACTTGGCCAAGCGCGACTTTGCCCTCCGCCGGGGTTTGCCCAGCGGTCGTGTGGCAGGCGACACAGTTGAGTTGCGTGAAAAGTTTTTGGCCCACCTCAGCCGTTGCGGCATCGACTTTCACCTCAGCAAAGGAGTCACTGGATTTGAGCGAACTGAGAAACGCGGCGATCGCCCTGGCGTCTGCCTCGGCAGTCGCGCCGTGCAGCATTGCCGGCATGTTGGCCCGCGGCCGGAGCTGGGCCGGGTTGAGAATCCACCCGGCCATCCAGTTTGCGTCGCGCCGCGAGCCGATGCCGTCGAGTGCCGGGGCGTCCATTGCCAGTTCCGGCATACCCCGCGCGGGGACGCCGTCGGCGTGGCACTTGAAGCAGCGATGCCCGGCAGCGAGTTGGCGGCCGCGCCGCAACGACGCTCCCCTGGCGAGCCGGTCCCCAGGCGTATGCTTCAAAAACTTGGTCGGGATCGGTTCGCTGCCGTGGTCGGGCGTGGCCCAGTACAGTCTGAAAAATGCATCGCCGCTGGCCGCCGAAGTGTAGGTCGCCTTCAATGTGTTGCCACGGGAGTTGAGCCGGATGCGCCCGGTCGGCTCGGTCGTTCCCCCATCGGATTTGGCATCCAGGACGACTTCACCGTTGAGTTCCATTTGCAGGCTGCCGTTCAACTCAGCCTGAAAAACGAACCGGTCGCGGAGTTCGAGCTGGATGATGCCCTCCCACTCGGCGGTGAACACGCCGGGCGCAACGAACGGTGTCGGTGCTTGGGCAAGCGGAACGTAGAGCATGAAGTGCGGGCGCACCGTCGTGTCCGCCTTGCCGCCATTTGCCGACTTGAACGTGACCGCCAATCCGTCGAGCAACACCGGCTTGGCCTCGACAGCCGCGAACCCTGCGCTTGGCCAGGCGGCGGCCAGGGCGCAAAGGAGTTGGATCAAACGGTGACTCATTGTCGAAGCCGAACCCTCAAGCCATGCCGAGGTTGTCCAGGATGCGAAGCACCGATTTGCTTTTGTTGAGCGTGTAAAAATGCAGGCCGGGCGCGCCGCGCTCGAGCAACTCGCGGCACTGCCCCGTGGCGTACTCGATGCCGTATTCGCGGACGGCTTCGGCATCGTCTCCCAGCTCATCGAGTCGCGAGGCGAATTTCTCCGGCAACGTCGCGCCGCACATCGCGCTGAACTTTTTGATCTGGGCGGCGCTAGCCACGGGAATGATGCCTGGGAAGAGCGGCGCGGCGACATCCTGCCCTTTCAGATAATCGGCGAGCCGAAAGTAGTCGGCATTGTCAAAAAACATCTGCGTGATGACCAGGTCGGCGCCGTGGTTGATTTTGCCGACAAGGTGCCGCCAGTCGGCATCGCGGCCCTCGGTGCAGTCAATGTGTCCCTCCGGGAAACCGGCGACACCGATTCCGAAGCCGCCGCGCTCGCGGAGGTGCGTCACCAACTCGGAGGCGAACTCGAAGCCGCCCTCGGTCTGCGCCCAATTCTCGCCGGGGGGGGCGTCACCGCGCAGGGCGAGGATGTTTTGGATGCCGCGATTCGCCGCCTCATCGAGGATGCCGCCGATCTCCGCCCGCGTGTGCCGGATGCAGGTGAGATGCGCCATGGTGGTGAGGCCAAAGTCGTTTTGGATGCGCTCGACGATCTCGAGCGTTTTTTCGCGGGTGCTGCCGCCCGCGCCGTAGGTGACGGAAGCGTAGTCCGGCCCGGCCGTCATCAGCGCCGGGAGGGTTTTGCCAAAAAAAGTCTCCTCGCCCTCGGGGGTCTTGAACGGAAAAAACTCGAACGAGATGGTTGGCTTCCCGGCGGCCTCCTTCCCGGCGTGAATGTCACGGATGAACCGCATGCACGACAGGCTAAGGAAAACCGGCGCGCCGTGAAAGGCGGAACTCCCGCCCGACCAGGCGCTTGGCCTACACGTCACACACCTCGGCGGCGTGCTGCAGCGCGGCCGCCTTGTCGTCCCAAGTGGGGATGAACTCCTGTGCGACGAAGCCATCAAACCCGGTCGCGAGGATGGCGCGCATCACGGCCGGGTAGTTGATCTCCTGCGTGTCGTCGAGTTCGCCGCGGCCGGGATTGCCGGCGGTGTGGTAGTGGCCGATGTATTCCTTGAGTTTGCCGATGTTGCGGATGAGGTCGCCGTGCATGATTTGCACGTGATAAATGTCGAACAGCAGCTTGAGGCTCGACGAGCCGACCTGTTTGATGGCCTCGATGCAAAAGTCGAGATCGTCGCCCTGATAACCGGGGTGGCCCTTCATCGGGTGACTGTCGTCCACCGAGTTGAGGTGCTCGAGGCAGATCGTGATGCCGTTTTTTTCGGCGTGTCCAATGACTTGTTTCCACGCCTTGACGCAGTTGGCCCTGGCCTGGTCGCGGTCGATGCCGGGAGTCTCCATGCCGACGAAGGTGATCACGCGCTTGGCGCCGAACCGCCGGGCAACATCGATACCGTCGATCAGTTTCTCGATGCACATCGCGTGGTTGGCCGGATCGTTCGGCCCCTTGGCAAAGCCGTGGCTGCCGACAAGGGAGATTTCCAGGCCGGCCTTGCGGGCGGCCGGATAAAACTGGCGGCTGATGCCCTCAATGCCGGTCAGGCCAATATCGACGCAGGTGGCGATGAGCTCGTCGGTGGGCATGGGATTGAACGTCCAGCCCATGATCGACTGGCGGATGTGCTCGTTTTTAATCCTGTAGCCCGGGGTGGCCGCCTTGCGGTTTAACTGCGCACGCGCAGGAACAGCTGCAGTGGCGAGCACGGCAACGGCGCTCGCTTTGATCATGCCCCGGCGGGAAATGTGATGGGTACTCATTGGCAAATTTGGCTTGTCGCGGCGGATTGAACCGCACCCGGCGGCACAAGGCAAGCGCCTGGCCAGGCACAAAAAAGCCCGGGCATTCCGCCCGGGCTCAATCTAATTGGTTTGGTTGATGTGGGAAAAAGGTTAATGCTCAGGGAAACCGGCCATCCATCTGGGCCAGGACGGCTTGTAGGCTTGGTCGTAGGCGCGGTGCCACTTGAGCTTCCAAAGTTTCTTGATCGGCACATGCTGGACGGAGTGGTCCATGAACACGCCCTGGATGCCGCCGTTGTGCCGGTCCATCGCAAAATGTTTCATCTCCTCGCCATAACCAGTCCACTCGCCGTTATACTGAGGTGGCGCCATGCGCTGACGGAAAGGCCCGCCGCCCCGCCACATGGTGTCCATGAACATCGGGATTTGATGCAGGTCAAAACCAGCGGGATCCATGGTGCGCCAGTGCCATGCCTTGCGGCGCCCCTGGATATCAGTTTGAGCATTGTAGAGCCAATTGTTGTTACCGTAACTAGCCCGGGTGGGAATGCGCTGAAGTGAGATGCCACCATGCTTGAAGGAGGCATTCCAACTGCCAATAGCAGTCCAAGAATCATTCCTGTTTTTATTGACTGGTTTGAGGGTGTAATTAGGGCCTTCATTGCTCCGCGCCAATGTTGCCGACGGGCAAAGCAGGATGTCCTGTTTACGCCAGAACGGCATCAGCGACGCAACCCACTCGCCTCGCCACCAGCCACCCTGCATATTCATGCTCATGCCGTCGCTGAAGTTGCCTTCGTTGTCATCGGTGTAATACTGCCAGACCAGCCCCCACTGCTTGAGGTTGTTGATACACACCGTCTGCACACCTTTTGCCTTGGCCTTGGCCAGGGCGGGCAACAGCAGGGCCGCCAGAATGGCAATGATGGCGATGACCACCAACAACTCGATCAGGGTGAACGCCCTGATCGCCCCGGAAATGCGTCTTGTCTTTTTCATAGTTTACCTTGCGCACTGAAAAGTTGGCCAAAACCGGGCTATTGGCAAGGGTTTTTTTGGGGGGAGTTTAAATTGCATTTTTGGTTTTTTTAGACACGCTTTTGCCGTCATGGCTGTAAAGAGAATCAGTGTCAACTGGACGATCAAACTCCACGACTCCAAGGATTTACCCAAGTACGGAAACAGCAGCGACGGTCAGATCAATCCCCAATACCCCAACGGCATCATGGGCATCCGCGGGAAACTCGAGGCCGAGGGCCACACGGTCATCCAAAAGGGCAAACGGTTCCTCGTGGAGGATTTTCAGAGAAAAACCGTCGTCCCGAAACTCAAGTAGCCCACCCTGCCCTTGGCCAAGCGGCTTACCATCATCCGTCACGCGAAGTCGAGTTGGGACAATCCCGACTTCGACGATCACGACCGACCGCTCAACAAGCGCGGCCTCCGCAACGCACCCGAGATGGGCGCCCGCCTGGCCAAGCGCAACTGGCTGCCGGATCTGTTTCTCGCTAGCACGGCCAAGCGCGCCCGCGACACCGCCGCACTGATCGCCGGCAAGGTCGGTTACGCGGAGGAGCGGATCGTGTTCGATGACCCCCTGTACCTGGCGGAATCCGAGGAGTGGCGGAGCGTCATCGGGGCCCTTCCGGCCGAGGCCGGGCACGTTGCCTGTTTCGGACACAACCCCGGCATCACCGAGCTGGCGAACCACTTCTCCGGTGATCCCATCGAAAACGTGCCGACCTGCGGCCTGATCGACATGGGGTTCGAGGTTGACGCCTGGGCGAACGTCTTCGCGGCCAAGCCGGTGTCATTTGAGTTCGACTACCCCAAGAACCCGCAGCCATGAAAAACCCACGCTTGCCCCCCCGGCGGCCAAGCGGGCTTAATGGCGGCTTGCCAGCCCGGCTCCAACGTCGAATCCTGCTGCCCGCCGCCCTCGCTTGGCTTGGGTGGCTCGCACTTGGCCAAGCGGCTGAGCCGGTCGACCTAGCCAAGGCGGAGGCGTTGGCCCGGCAGTACTGCGTCACTTGCCATCTGTTTTCCGAGCCCAGTCTGCTCGATCAAAAAACATGGATCACCCAGGTGATGCCCCGCATGGCCATCCGCATGGGGCTCTCGCCCGAGAGTGTCAACCAGCATCCCGAGGCGGAGGCGCTGTGGAAAAGCGGACGTTTTCCGAGGGAACCCCTCATCACCAAGGCGGACTACCTCGCCATTCTCGAATATTACAAGGCCAAGGCACCCAAGGAGGCGCTCGCCCAAAAACCGGTCGGACCAATCGGCCTTGAGCTGAAGCAGTTCACCGCGCGACCAAGCCGCTTCCGGCGCTCGGTCGGCGCGGTGAACATGGTGCGCATCGACGAGGCGCGCCGGTGGATCTACCACTCGGACGGGCTGAACAAGTTCCTCGACGTGATCGACTCGGGCGGCAACTGGGTCGAGTCGCTGCAGGTCGGCAACGTGCCGGTGGCGTTCGCGGAAAACGGCGGCGACTTTTTCCTGACGATGATCGGCACCTTCACGCCATCAGACATCCCGCGCGGCGAACTCGCCCTGCTCCGCCGCGAGAACGGCGCGTTCACCCGGAAGAAAACGCTGCTGCTGAACATCCCGCGCCCCACGCACACCAACTTCGCCGACCTGAACGGCGACGGGCGCACCGACCTGATCGTCTCCATGTACGGCAACAACATCGGCCGGCTGTCGTGGTTTGAGAAAAACGAGAATGGCGACTACGCCGAGCACATTCTCCTGCCGCGCTCCGGCACGCTCAGCACGGCCGTGCACGACTTTAACGACGACGGCCATCCGGACATCGCCGCGCTGGTCGCGCAGGAGGTGGAGGCGATGTATCTGTTCCTCAACGACGGCAAGGGCGTGTTCACCCCGCAAATCGTGTTTCAGGGGCACCCGCTTTTAGGGCACTCGTCGTTCGAGTTGACCGACTTCGACGGCGACAGCCGGCCGGACTTCGTCGTCACCACCGGCGACAACGGCGAGTACCCGTCGCCGCCGAAGTCGTACCACGGTGTCCGTGTGTACCTGAACCGCGGCGGCACGCAGTTTGAGGAGTCGCTCTTCCTGCCGCTCAACGGTGCCTTCCGCGCGCTGGCCCGCGACTACGACGAGGACGGCGACACCGACATCGCCGCCGTTTCCTATTTCCCCAACTACAACAAGTCGCCGCGGGAGAGCTTTGTTTATTTTGAAAACAAAAACGGCTCGTACACGGCGAACACGTTCCGTACCTGCATCAGCGGCCGGTGGCTCACGATGGATGCCGGCGACGTGGACGGCGACGGCGACATTGACCTCGCGCTGGGCAACTACATGTACGGCCCGGACAAGGCCATCTTCGTGCCGGACTTCCTCATGAAAACCTGGGAGCGCAGCGGCCCGCCGGTGATGATTCTGCACAACACGCTCCACTCAAAACCAGCCAGGCGCTGAGCCGCTTTTTTCTCGCCGCCGCACTTGGCCAACGGCAGGGTCGCCCCATGCCGGCCGACAACGAAGAGGTTCACTACAAAGTCTGGGCCAGCGACAACGTCGTTTACGGGCCGGTGGTGCTGGAGACGCTGCTCGAGTGGGTGGCCGACGGCCGCGTGCTGCCGGACACCTGGGTGTTCAGTGAGGAGGTCAACAGTTGGAAACCGGCCAAGTCGCTGTCGCCGCTGGGCGACGCGCTGGCCGAATACCACGCCACCCACGCCCCGCTTCCCACGCCGACCGAGCTTGGCCAGGCGAGCGACTCGATCACAGTCGATTACCTCCGCCAATTCGACGCACTGGTCGGGCTTGGCCAAGCGGAGCTGGAGCAGTTCATCAGCCACTGCACCGTGATGGAGATCGAGGAAGGCGGCCTGATTATGAAAAAAGACAGCCCCGGCGACGGGCTGTACATGATCCTCTCCGGCGAAACACGCGTCCGGCTTATCGCCGCCGGGCAGGACACCACCCTCGCCACGGTCAAGGCCGGCAGCTTTATCGGCGAAGTGGCCATGTTCAGCCAGACCCCGCGCTCTGCCGATGTCCTGGCGCTGACCCCATGCAATCTACTGTTCATGTCGGCCGAGGCATTCCGGAACATGATGAAAACCGAGCCAAAGCTGGCCTCGGCGGTGCTGTTCGCGCTGGGACACATCATGGCAGACCGCATGGTGGCCGGGAACCAGCGACTGCAGAGCAAGGCCAGTTCCGAGTTCCTCTGGCTGTAGCCGAATGCCGGACACAAAATAAACCGACATTAAGGCAAAGAGACCGTTGACACAGGCCCGCTGGATGGATAGGTTTCCGGCCCTTTTAAGGAGTAAATCGCATGGTACGAATACTACTATTTGTAACAGTTTTGGCTTTGGGCGGGGCTGCGTTCATCGCTTTCAGCAATGTTCAGGGCGAGATCGACAGAATTACCGATGAACGGGATACAGCCCAAACTAACCTTGACAGAACCGATGGTGAATTGGCCGATGCCAAAACAGCCCAGGAAGAGGCGGAGCAACAAAGGAACATCGCACAAAACCAGGCCGAAACCGCTGTGGCCGCCTTTCGCAATGCACAGCAAGACCTTGTCGAGCAACGGCAGCGTGCCGACCAGCATGAAGCCGACGCGAAAAAGTTCGAGGCTGATTTGGTTAAAGCAAGTAATTTCGTTCAGTCTTGGGAACTGTTCCAGCAGGCCAATGGTACTCAGGATCAGATCAAACAGAAACTGAACACATACAGGGATGTCAACAACCAACGCGCCCAGTTTCTTGCCGAGAACGGAATCCTGCTAAGCCAAATCGAGAAGCAGGGGGTTGAACTGGCCCGTTACACCGGTGCCTCCGTGAAGGTCGCCCTTCCCCGAACCCTTCAGGGCAAGGTCACTGCCGTGGATGCACAGTTCGATTTTGTGGTGCTGGACATTGGGGAAAGCCAAGGCGCCCGCGAACACGGCGAGCTGCTCGTGAGCCGGGGCGAAAAGCTCATCGGCAAACTCCGCATTCTTGACGTCAAAAAGGATCACAGCATCGCCAACATCCTCCCCGACTGGAAACAGGGGGAAATCCAGACGGGCGACCTCGTCATCGTCGGGAACTAACCCGGCACTTTTTTATGCGTTCATTTGCCAGGGCCATCCTCTCCTTCTTCGCGATTCTCTTCGCGGGCCTGGCCTTGGGTCTGACCGCGGGATGCATCGGGCCGGACCCCGAAAACAAGTCCGCCCGCCCGTGGAACACGCCCCGCCCCTGGGAACACGGCATCCCGGGCAGTATCTCGGAACGCCGCTGATTTCACGAAAAACAGCCTTCCCACGCCGGGCTTTTGCCCGGTTTTTTTGTGTTCCCCATCAGCTCGACTTGTGGTATAAATCAGTTCTAATTGAGTCATGCGGACCGCGTTCGATTCGCATCAACAGACATTATGAGACTGGATAAACTGACAACCAAATCACAGGAAGCGCTGGAGGCGGCGCAGGATCTGGCGCATCAACACTCGCAGCAGCAGGTCGATGGCGAGCACCTCGCCCTGGCCCTGGCACGGCAGCAGGACGGCATCATCCCCACCCTGCTCCAGCGAATCGGTGTGGACCTGGCCAAGCTGCAGGCCGATCTCGAGGCCGAGCTGGCCCGGCGCGCCAAGGTGCAGGGCGCCAGCACCGCCGACCTGTACCTCAGCACCGAGCTGAAGCAGGCGCTCGACGCCGCACAGGCCGAGGCAACGCAGCTGAACGACGAGTACGTCAGCACCGAGCACCTGCTGCTTGGCCTGTTGACCAAGGGCGGTTCGGCGCTTGGCCGCGTGTTCAAAAAGCACAACTTCCGGCGCGACACCCTGCTCGATGCGCTTGGCCAAGTGCGAGGCAACCAGCGCGTCACCGATGCCAACCCGGAGGACAAGTATCAGGCGCTGGAAAAATACGGCCGCGACCTCACCGCCCTGGCCAGGCAGGGCAAAATCGATCCGATCATCGGCCGCGACGAGGAGATTCGCCGTGTGATGCAGGTACTCAGCCGCCGCACGAAGAACAACCCGGTGCTCATCGGTGAGCCGGGCGTCGGCAAGACCGCCATCGCAGAGGGCCTGGCCCGGCGCATCGTCAGCGGCGACGTCCCGGAGTCACTCAACAACAAGATGCTGATCGCGATGGATCTCAGCGCGATGATTGCCGGCGCGAAGTATCGAGGCGAATTCGAGGATCGCCTCAAGGCGTTCATCAAGGAAATCACCTCCAGCGACGGTCAGATTATTTTGTTCATCGACGAACTGCACACGCTCGTCGGCGCCGGCGCCGCCGAGGGCGCAACCGATGCCGCCAACATGCTCAAGCCGCAACTCGCCCGCGGCGAACTTCGCTGCATCGGCGCGACCACGCTCGACGAGTACCGCAAACATATCGAGAAAGACCCCGCCCTCGAGCGCCGCTTCCAGCCGGTGAAAGTGGACGAGCCAACCGTCGAGGACTCCATCGCCATTTTGCGCGGACTCAAGGAACGCTACGAGGTGCACCACGGCATTCGTATTCAGGACACCGCACTCGTCACCGCCGCAACCCTGTCCGACCGCTACATCACCGACCGGTTTTTGCCGGACAAGGCGATCGACCTCATCGACGAGGCGGCGGCGCGCCTGCGGATGGAACTCGACTCGATGCCGACCGAGATCGACCAACTCGAGCGCCAGATCATGCAGCTCGAGATCGAGCGCACGGCGCTGAAAAAGGAGAAGGACGCCGCCAGCAGGGAGCGCCTGGCCAAGCTGGAGGAAACTTTGGCCAACTTGAAGGAGGAATCCAACGAGTTGAAGGCGCGTTGGCAAGACGAGAAAGCGTCCATCGACGCCGTCAGCATCGTCAATAGCCAACTTGAGGAAGCCCATCGCGAACAGGAACAAGCCGAGCGAGACGGCGACCTCAACCAGGCGGCGCAAATCCGCTACGAAACCATCCCTGGCCTCGAGAAAAAACTGGCCGACATGCAGGAGGCGCTGAAGCAATCCGGACAGGCCAAGGCGCCTGTTGCAGGAGGAAGTCACCGACGAGAACATCGCCGAGGTGGTCGCCGCGTGGACCGGCATTCCCGTGACCAAGATGCTCGAGGGCGAGCGCCAGAAACTCGTCGAGATGGAGGAGCGCATCGGCGAGCGTGTCGTCGGCCAAGCCGAGGCGGTGCGCGCCGTCGCCGATGCAGTGCGCCGAGCCCGGAGTGGTTTGCAGGATCCGGATCGCCCGATTGGCTCATTCATTTTCATGGGGCCAACCGGCGTCGGCAAGACCGAGCTCGCCCGCGCACTGGCCGAGTTTCTGTTCGACGACGAATCGGCGATGATCCGCATCGACATGAGCGAGTACATGGAGAAACACACCGTTGCGCGGCTCATCGGCGCGCCGCCGGGCTACGTCGGCCACGAGGAGGGTGGACAACTCAGCGAGGCCGTCCGGCGCAAGCCGTACAGCGTGGTGCTGTTCGACGAAATCGAGAAGGCCCACCCGGATGTCTTCAACGTTTTCCTGCAGGTACTCGACGATGGGCGGCTTACCGATGGCCAGGGCCGCACGGTCGACTTCCGCAACGCCATCGTCATCATGACCAGCAACATCGGCTCGCATATCATTCAGGAACATTTTCTCGACGGCAAAACGGACGGCACCGACCGGCTGGACATGGAGCAGAAAGTCGAGGCCGAGTTGAAGGCGCATTTCCGGCCGGAGTTCCTCAACCGCATCGACGACACGATCGTGTTCCACAGCCTCGACGAGGAGCAACTCGCGGTCATCATCGACATCCAGTTGCGGGCAGTGGCCAAGCGGCTCGAGGCGCAGCAACTCACGCTCGAGATCAGCGACGAGGCCAAGCGGCACCTGGCCCGGGAGGGCTACGATCCGCAGTTCGGCGCGCGACCGCTCAAGCGCACCATCCAGGAGCAGTTGCTCAACCCGCTGGCCACGCGGCTGCTCGACGGCGACTTCAAGCCGGGCGACCACATCCGCGTGCGCTTGGCCAGCGACGAGCTGACGTTCGAAGCGTAAGCCGGTCTCAGTCCGCACGCTTGGCCAAGGGCTTGATCGGGCCAACGTGGTGGCGAATGAAGGGGTCGAGGAAACCGGCCAGGCGGCGAAGCTGCACCGCGCTTGGCCGCAGCCTGGCCAAGTCGGCCCAGTCGGCGGCGGCCATTTTTGCGGCGACGGCGCGTGTGCCGGGGTCGAGCTTGGCCTTGGCCCAATCCGGCTCCTGCCCTTGGCTCGCGAGAAACTTGACCTCGAACA
>QOAX01000084.1 GCA_003972865.1 Verrucomicrobiota bacterium
TGTCACTGTTCTTGTGAAAATCTCCGTTGATTAGATATTATCCAACTCTGTTTGCTTTGTTACTGCCTGTAGTGGTCTGGACCGAAGCAAAGCAGCCTCCCAATATCGTTTTCGTTCTCTTCGATGATATTGGCTATGGCCAGCCGAAGTCCTATCGTGCTGACTCTCCTTTTAAGACGCCCAACCTCGACCGCTTGGCCACGGAGGGTATGCGCTTCACTGACGCGCACTCGGCGGCGGCCAACTGCACGCCGACTCGCTACGGTGTGCTGACGGGCCGCTACCCATCGCGCATTGGCCAGTTCGGCGTGCTGAAGACCTACTCGGCCCCGATCATTCCCAAGAGCCGTCTCACAGTAGCCTCCTTTCTTAAGGGCCGTGGCTACCACACCGCCTGCATTGGAAAGTGGCATCTCGGCATGAAGTGGGTCGATGGAAAGCCGGGGACTGAGAAGCAGCTTCCCATTGGCGCCCGGCTCATCGATGGCCCCAACGCGCTTGGCTTTGATTATTTCTATGGCTTTACCCACGCCCGCAACATCGGCTCGATCATTGAGCAGGACAGGGTGGTGGCCAACGTGAAGGGGATCGAGAACCAGCCGCTGATGATCGGCAAGGCCGTCAAGTACATCGAGGAGCGTTCCAGGGAGAAGAAGCCGTTTTTCCTCTATTTCCCCATGTGCCCGCCCCACAGCCCGATTGTTCCGGCGGCCGAGTTCACCGGCAAGAGCGGGATCGCCGGCAAGGAGGGCAAATACGCCGACTGGGTCTATCAGGGTGATCACATGCTGGGCCAGATCATGGATGCGCTGAAACGAACCGGTCAGGAAAAGAATACCCTGATGATCGCCACCGGCGACAACGGCGCGGCCAGACGGCCCTATCCTCCATTGAGGGAGGCAAAAAGCAGCATTTATGAAGGCGGCCACCGAGAACCTTTCGTGGCCCGTTGGCCGGGTAAAATTAAAGCTGGCTCCGTGAACCACGATGTCATTTGCCTGAACGATCTTTTTGCGACTTGCGCGGATATCCTTCGGGCGGATTTACCTCCTGACACTGCCGAGGACAGTGTGAGTATCTTGCCCGGTTTGCTCGGAAAAGCGACCGTACCCATGCGCGAAGCAACCGTGCATCAGGCGCCTGCTGGCCTGGCGATTCGACGGGGGCCCTGGAAACTCATCATGTATCGCAATGGCAACCGCGAGCTCTATAATTTGAAAGACGACATCAGTGAAACCAACGATGTTTCCCGGGCCAATACGGTGGTTGTGGGTCGATTGGAGAAATTGATACAAAGCTACATCGACCGCGGCCGCAGCACGCCGGGCCCGGCCCAGAAAAATGATTTTGACCTCTCGCTCAACAAGCGTGGCGGCAAGAAATAGAAGAAGGATAAAAAGGGCAAGGGCACTTCACCTAAAAAAAGTAAACCAATGAAAATAATAGTAACATTGACTCTGTCACTTTTGGTTACTCTGGGAGTAAACCAAACTTGCGAGAGCGCAGGCGAGCGGCCCAACATTCTTTTCATCATTGCCGATGACCAGTCGCCCTTCGACCTGAAGGTCTACAATCCCAAGTCAATTCTCCAGACGCCAAACATCGACAAGCTTGCTGCTGAAGGAATGGTGATTGATGGCGCGTATCAGATGGGCTCGTGGGTGGGCGGCGTTTGCACGGCCTCGCGCCACATGATCATGAGCGGGCGCACGGTTTGGCATATTCCGGACAAGCCCGGACGGATCATGAACCCGCTTGTGAACAATCCAAAGATGGTGCCGCACGATTTGGTCAAGTACACCATGCCGGCGGTTTTCAACCGAGCCGGTTATGACACGATGCGCACCTGCAAGAATGGCAACAGCTATGCGGACGCCAACAAGCTTTTCAAGGTGCGGCATGACGGCACCCGGCGGGGCGGCACCGATGAGAAGGGGAGCGCTTGGCATGCTGAGCAGGTTCTGGATTATCTGAAGACACGCGAATCAACGAAGGACACCGATCCGTTCCTGATCTATTTCGGGTTTTCCCACCCTCACGATACGCGTGATGGTAAACCCGAATTACTTGCCAAGTACGGAGCTGTTAATCATACCGATAAAGCAACGCTTCCGCCGGCAAATCCCAAGCAGCCGGCCTTACCGGTTAATTATCTGCCGAAACATCCCTTTGACCACGGCCATACAACCGTGCGCGATGAAGTGGGGGTGAAGGGTGTTTGGGAAAGGCGCGATGAGCGCACCATCCGAAACGAGATTGGTCGGCAGTTTGCCTGCAGTGAGAACATCGACATCCAAATCGGCCGGGTGCTCAAGAAGCTCGAGACGATGGGCGAACTCGATAACACATACATCTTTTACACGGCTGATCATGGCATGGCCATTGGCCGTCACGGTCTGCAGGGCAAGCAGAATATGTATGATCACACCTGGCGCATTCCGTTCATGGTGAAGGGGCCAGGAATCAAGGCTGGGTCGCGGGCGAAGGGAAACATTTATCTGCTCGATGTCCTGGGCACGTTTTGTGATCTGGCCGGCATCCCGGCTCCGGCCACCTCTGAGGGCATCAGTTTCAAGTCTGTGCTTGAGGGGAAAAAGGATGCGGTGCGCGATGTCCTTTACGGGGTATACTGCGGCGGCGGCCGGCCGGGGACGCGCTGTGTCAAGCAGGGCGACTGGAAATTGACAAAATATGAAGTGGAGAAGAGCGGCGTCCGGCACACCCAGCTGTTCAACCTCAAGTATAACCCACACGAGTTTATCAAGGAACATCACGATCCTAAGGTGATTGCCCTGACCGGCATAGAGCCGGGACCAAACCAGATGAATCTGGCCAGTAACTCGAAGTACGCGGCGAAACTCAAAGAAATGGAAGCTCTATTGTTGGAGCAAATGCGGCGACATGACGATCCATACCGTCTATGGAATCAGCCCGATGATGGTCTGCCCACGCCAATTGTTCGGAACAAAACCGGCAAAAGGAAGCAACCCAAAAAGCCGAATAAGTCCGATCCGTGAGAATTTCTTGCCTCGCTTTTGCTCGCTTGCCTAACAGCGTTACTGGCACAGGACGAGGCGAAGAAACACCCAACATGCATTTCACCATTGACAGCGACCAATCGGCGTTTGTTCTCAAGGCATAAAATCTGGCCGCGGCACTTCAAATAGTTTCGTTTCCTCAACCAAACTTCCGTTTGCGATAGTCGCCCATCTCTGGGGCGTCTTTGTTTACCTCGGGGCCGTAGTAGCGGAGGAGGATCAGCGGTTCGGTGGCGCTGGTGTTCTCGAGGGTGACGCCTGTTTTGGCGGCGGGTTCGGTGCAGAAGTATTCGTCCTCGGTCAGCTCGTGGAAGCGGATTAGCTTGGGGCTGTTCAGCGGTTGGCCGTTGATGGTGCCTTTGCCTTGAACGCAGATGCCGCTCCAGGCCCCCTTGTCCTTCACGGTGCATTTCACGCCGGGATCGATGGTGAGTTCCTTGGCGGTGAAAAGCTGCTCGCGCTTGATGCGGCCATAGACAATCCAGCGGTCGACGTAGCCTTCGCTGCGGGTGTCGGCCACGGGGATGGGCTCGAGGTAATGGTTGTCCTTGAAATTCTCGTTGGTGTTGCCGGCCCAGTCGAGTTGGTTGACGATGAAGTCGAGGTCGCGGTGCTTTTTCTTCGGCATGTCTTTCACCAGCAAACTCCACGGCACCTCGCGGCCTTCCACGAGATTTTGGTACATGCCAAACACGTCGCTGCCCCATTGCGGCTCGTAGGTGCAGAGGCTGCCCGGAGCGTGCAGGATGCAGGGCGGGATGAGCCAGCCGGTGCCGGGCTTGAGGCGGTAGGCGCGGCTGAGGTCGAGGATGCCGTTGTCGCCCTTGTTCCAATCCTCGAGGCACTTGCGCACCTGCGCCTTCGTGGTGCCCGGCTCGAGGCCCATGAAGGTGTACGGGAAATTGTTGCCGACGTTGTTGTGTTGCGGCGGGAAATAATAACTCTCCGGCTTGCCTTCCTGCCCGACTAGCCTGGCCTGCTTGGCGTTCTGGTGCATGTGATGCGGGATGGGGCCCATGTTGTCGAAGAACTTTGAGTACACCGGCCACTTGCCGTACTTTTTCCAGATGCGCTTGCCGATGATGTCCGCGCCGCACTCGGCCACCGCCTCGCGCAGGGTGAAGCGGCTGCGCCCGTGAACCACGTAGCTCAGGCCCTCGTCCGGCACGCGGCCCTCGTTGGCGGCTTCGGTGGTGGAGCCGAACCAACGCTCGTCAATCCCGCCGCGATTCAGCCCGTAGGCGTACGTGTCATTCGGATGCAGCTTGAGCCGCAACCCCGGCTGCAGAAACGAGCGCGGCACCCACGCGGGCGCGAGCCGCAACAGCCCGCCGGTCGCCTCGAGCGCGGCGTCCACGTGCCTGCGGACGTTTTTCTTGATCGTCTTGAGTTGTTTAACAGATGTGATGCTCATGTCGATTCGCTTGAAATGGGTTCGCTATTTAACGGAAAAGTCGCCCGGCAATTTAGTCAAAACCGGCTGGAAAAGTCGAGTGCAGAAATTGGCCAAGCGCTTGGCCAACGGATTATTTTTCCACTCGATTGGCTTGCCTTGGAACCATTCGCATACCAGGTTTCCGGCTTAAAAAACCGAACGAGTTTTTTTAGAAACATCCCTTTGGCCAAGCGATGAAAATAAACTCATGCGAAACCGCGAAGAAAAACGAGGCGCAGCAACTAACATAACGCATCTTTGCGTGAACCAAAAATGAAACTGCAAAAAACCACATTCAAGCCCGGCGATAGAGTTCGGTTGAAGGACTTCGACACGCGTGAAACCAGCGGTTTGGCCAAGGAGGAATCTTATCCCATCGCCGATGGGGACACACACATTATCGGGGATCTGGCCTACAAACTGTACGCGGAAAACGACCGTGCCTTGCTCATTGTTCTGCAAGGAACGGACACCGCCGGCAAGGACGGCGCCATTCGGCATATTATGCGCTGTGTCAACGCCCAGGCCACCGAGGTGATTCCGTTCAAGAAACCCAGCTCGGAGGAACTCGATCACGATTTCCTTTGGCGCGTGCACAAGAAGATTCCAGCCACGGGAAACATCGGCATCTTCAACCGCTCGCACTACGAGGACGTATTGGTGGTACGCGTGCACGATCTGGTGTCCAGGCGCGAGTGGCAGTCCCGCTACCAGCGAATCAACGAATTCGAAAAGTTGCTGACCGGCTCCGGCGTCACCATCCTCAAGTTTTTTCTTCACATCAGCAAAGAGGAACAAAGGGAGCGGCTGCAGGCGCGACTGGATAATCCCAACAAGCGCTGGAAATTCAGCAAGGCCGACCTACAAAAACGGGCGTTGTGGGACAACTACCAGGCCGCCTATGTCGACGCGCTGACCAAGTGCAACACACGACACGCCCCGTGGCACGTCGTCTGCGCCGATCGCAAGTGGCACCGCAATCTCGTGATCGGCCGCATCGTCCGGAGGACGCTTGAAAAAATGAATCCACAGTTCCCTCCACCGGAGGAGGACCTCGACGGCATCACGTTCGAGTGACCCGCCCGGCCATCCGTCCAATTGGCTTGGAAAAGCGCTTGGGTTGGGATTAACTCGCGGCAGCCATGAGTGAGGAGTCCAGACCCAGGGTGTTGATCATTTTCGGGGATGCCGCCGAGACGGTCGACACGATGTATCCCTACTTCCGCCTGATCGAGGGCGGTTATGAACCGGTGCTCGCGGCGCCGGAAAAGCGCGAGTACCAGTTGGTGATGCACCAGAACAAACCGGGCTGGACGATCACCAAGGAATGGGAGGGCTACACGATGCCGGCGGCGATCGCGTTCAAGGATGTTCGGCCGGAGGAGTACCTCGGCATCTTTTTCAGCGGCGGGCGCGCGCCGGAATATATTCGCGAGGACGAGGATCTGCTGCGCATCACACGTTACTTCTTCGAGAAAAACGCGCCAATCGCCAGCGTGTGCCACGGCGTGGAAATTCCCGCTCGCGCCGGTTGTGTGAAGGGCCGCCGCATGGCCACTGTACCCAAGGCCAGGTTCGACCTTGAGGTCTGCGGCGGCACGTTCGTCGATGAGCCGTGCGTGATCGATGGCAACCTCGTCAGCGGCCGTACTTTCTGGGATCACGGCCACTACATGGGCGCGTGGATGAAACTATTGGACGAGGCCCGCGACGCTAACTGAGCACTTGGCCAAGCGCTTGGCCTGCAGAAAACGAATGACACCGGGCGGGCGGCTCCCGTACCTTCGCCCGGCTTAATGGGTGACAACCCTCCAACGCCGCTGCGCCTGGCCATGTGGTGCGGACCGCGAAACATCTCCACCGCACTCATGCGCGCGTGGGGCAACCGCCCGGACACCTTCGTTGTCGATGAACCGCTGTACGCGCATTACCTGCGCGAAACCAGGCTGCCGCACGCCATGGCCGCCGAGATCATCGAGCGGTACGAGGCCGACTGGGAAAAGGTCGCCGCCTGGCTCACCGGCCCGATCCCGGAGGGCAAAACGATTTTCTATCAAAAACAGATGTGCCACCACATGCTGCCGGGCATCGGCCGCGACTGGCTTGGCCAGGTGACCAATTGTTTCCTCATCCGCGAGCCGCACGAAATGCTCACGTCGCTGATGAAAAAGCTTCCCAACCCAACGCTGACCGACACCGCGCTGCCGCAGCAACTCGGGCTGTTCAACCACGTCCGCGAGTTGACCGGCTCCGTGCCGCCGGTGATCGACTCGACCGATGTGCTGCGCAACCCGCGCGACATGCTGGGCGCACTGTGCGAACGGCTTGGCGTGGCGTTCACCGACGCCATGCTCGAGTGGCCGCCGGGCGTCCGTGAGTCGGACGGCATCTGGGCGAAGCACTGGTATCCGGAAGTCGAGACCAGCACCGGCTGGCGTCCGTACAGGCCGAAGGACGATCCTGTGCCCGACTCGTTGACCGGGGTGCTCGAGCAGTGCAACGCAATTTACGAACAGCTTTATCCGCACCGCATCACCGCCTAACCGAAAATCATGCTTCAAAAATTCAACGAGAAAAACCGCGACCTGCTGATCAACATCAACGGCAAGCTGCTGCACCGCGACGAGGCCGGCATCAGCCCGTTCGACTCCGCCGTGCAGGGCGGTGACGCCGTGTGGGAAGGGCTGCGCGTTTACGACGGCAAAATCTTCCGCCTGGCCAAGCACCTCGATCGGCTTCGCAGTTCGGCGCTCGCGCTCGCCTTCGCAGAGATACCGGCGGCCGACGCCATCACGGCGGAAATCAAGCGCACCCTCGAGGCAAACAACATGGCCGACAACGCGCACATCCGGCTCACGCTGACGCGCGGCGTCAAGCTCACCTCCGGCATGGATCCGCGCCTCAACACGGCCGGCCCGACGCTCATCGTCCTGGCCGAGCACAAGGAGCCGGTGTACGACAAGAGCGGCCTGAGCCTGATCACCTCGAGCGTCCGCCGCCCGGCGCCCGATGTGCTCGACCCGAAGATCCACCACTGCAATTTAATCCAGTCCATCCTCGCCAAGATCGAGGCCAACCACGCCGGGGCCGACGACGCGTTGATGCTCGACTCACGCGGTTTCGTTGCCGAGACGAACGCCACGCACCTCTTCATCGTCGAGGGCGGCACGGTGATTACTAGTCGCTTGGTTGCCTGTCCCGAGGGCATCACGCGTGAGGTTGTGCTCGGCCTTTGCCGCGACAACGACATCCCGCACGAGGTGCGCGACGTTTCACTCACCGAGGTGTATCGCGCCGACGAACTTTTCTGCACCGGCACGATGGGCGAGCTGGCACCGGTCACACAGGTCGACGGCCGCCCGATTGGCGGCGGAGAAATCGGCCCGGTGACCCAGCGCTTGGCCAAGCTCTTCGACGCCTGCGTCGCCGCCGAGGCCGAGCCGGTGCTGGATTGATTTTTTTGGTAACAATTTCCCTTAAACCGTGTAGCTTCCCCACGTGATGACTACTACTGCTGACGTATTACGGGTCCTTTTGTTGATTCTCGGTGTGATGCTTGTGTTTCAGGCCTACTGGCTCGTTGGAACGGCACTTTTCACGCGCCTGATAGGCCAAGCGAGAGACCGTTACAAGACCCCCATCCGCACAACACTGATCGGCTTGGCCATCGTCGTGCCGACCTTCGCGCTGGGCTTTTTTGTACTCGGAAAATCCCCAAATCCCGTCCTCAAGGGGGCCGGGTTTGTGATTGTCGCCGTGCCGCTGATTCTTGGCCTCATCGGCTCGGCCGGCCTGTGCCAATTGATCGGCCTCGGCCTCCCCGCGCCGGGCGACCAAAGCCAGAATTGGCGTCGTGTCTGGCGTGGTGGCTGGGTGCTCAACTTCTGCTACCTGCTGCCGTTCGCCGGTTGGTTTGTCATTTTACCGTGGGGCATCATCAGCGGCTGCGGCGCGTTCGTCACGTCGCTTGCTGGAAACGGTGCCCAGCAAAACCGGGGCCGGAACATCGGGCGTGCTCCAAGGCGCACGTCCGCCCCCGAGCCGCCGGCGAGGCTCGATGACGATTCCCCGCGCAGTTCACGGCTGCAGCGCACCCAAATCCCCAGCGACGACGAGGGGAACAAGCCGAAGCCAAGATCCCGCCGCCCGCGCCGCCCGTCACGCCCCAATCAGGGGGAATGATGGAACTCAACCGGCGACGATTCCTGCAGGCCGGCGGTGCCGCCGCTGTGTTCGGAGCCGCCGGTTGCGACGCGCCACACAAGGCGCTCTGGCCGTATGCCGGTCTGCCGGTCGAGGCCAAGCCTCCGTTTGCACCTCCCAGCGGTGACTCGATTGATCTCACCACCCATGTGCTCAACCGGCTCACGTTCGGCGCGAGACCGGGAGAGCACGAGCGCATTCTCCGCTTGGCCAAGCGCGAGGGAGATGCCGTGGCGCTGTTTATCGAGGAGCAGCTCGCGCCGGAAAAAATCAACGACGACCGGGCGGAGTTCCGTGTGCGGATTTTCGAGACGCTGAACAGCAGGCCGATCGGCGAGTTTTATGAATTTCAGCCCAGCCTCCTCCGCGAGGAACTCACCCGTGCCACGCTGACCCGAGCCGTTTACTCCGAGCGACAGTTGCTCGAGGTGATGGTTCGGTTTTGGAGTGACCACTTCAACATCGACATCTCCAAGGGCGAATGCAAATGGCTCAAGCCGGCCGACGACCGCGATGTGATTCGACTGCACGCAATGGGTACGTTCCCCAAACTGCTCGCCGCCTCGGCCAAGAGCCAGGCGATGCTCACCTACCTCGACGGCCGGGAAAACCGCGTGCGCAAACCGGAGGATCGCCCGAACGAAAACTACGCGCGTGAACTGCTTGAGCTGCACACGCTCGGTGTGCACGGCGGTTACACGCAGCAGGACGTGATGGAGGTGGCCCGCTGCCTGAGCGGCTGGCGCATCGGGCGCGGCCTGTTCCAATCCGGCAATGTGCAGTTCGAGCCGGGCCTGCACGATGGTCGGGCCAAGACCGTCCTTGGCCAAGAGATCCCCGCCCGCGACGGACTCGATGGCCGAAAGGATTTTGATGACATCCTGCGCATCGTCGCCGCCCACCCGTCCACCGCACGGCACATTGCCACCAAGCTCTGCCAACGATTCATCGCCGACGAGCCGCCGGCCGCCGCCATCGACACCGTCGCCGGTGCATTCACCCAAACCAACGGCGACATTCGCGAGACGTTGCGCGCTCTGTTTTTCACCGATGAATTTCGCGGCACACGCGGCAACAAATTCAAGCAACCGCTGCACTTTCTCGCCTCGGCGCTGCGGGCCACCGACGCCGAGACCGATGTCGGCAAGCCGCTGGTGAACTACTTGCTTCGCATGGGCCACATGCCGTTCGAGTACCCGGCGCCGGACGGCTATCCGGCCCACGCCGAGCCGTGGATGAGCACCCTGCTTTGGCGCTGGAACTTCGCCGCCAAGCTTGGCCAAGGGCAGATCAACGGCACGCGAATTCAGCACAAACGCCTGGTCGCGCGGGCAGGGGACTTGGCCAAGCTCGCCGCCCATCTGCTCGGCCGCCAGCCAGGCGACGATGAACTGGCCGCCGCCGAAGCTTCCAAAAACCCGATCGGGCTGCTGCTTGCCAGCCCGAGTTTTCAGTGGAGTTGACCGGTGATGAAACAGGCCAAGGCAATCCTCCACGGAAACGGCGACCTGCGGCAAACGCTCGTCGTGGTGTTCCTGCGCGGCGCCGCCGACGGACTCGCACTCATGCCGGCGGTCGGCGATGACGATTATTACCGGGCTCGCCCATTCACCGCTGTCGGCAAAACAGCGGCACTCAAGCTGGACGACCGCTTCGGCCTGAACCCGCTGATGAACGCCCTCGAGCCGGCGGTGAAGGAGGGTGCATTGACCGCCGTGCACTGTGTCGGCTCCGGGGACACGACCCGGTCGCACTTCGAGGCGCAGGATCTGATGGAACACGGCGGCCACACCGGCGGCGGCTGGCTCGGGCGCTTCCTGCGTTTCCGCGAACAGGCCGTCGCCGGGGCACTCTCCGCTGTCGCGATTGGCCAGGCGGTGCCGGAGTCGCTGCGCGGCGCTCCGGCGGCCACGGCGATGCAGTCGCTCGATGATTTCTCATTTTCCGGCGGCGACAAGTTCGTCCAGTCACTCGAGCAGCTTTATGCCGGGCAAACCGGCGTGTTCGGTGTTCGTTCACGCGACACCTTCAACGCGCTCGGGCGCATCCGGGAACTGCACGCGAAAGACTACTCGCCGGCCAACGGCGCGGACTACGGTGGCGACCGGTTCGCCCGCGAGTTGCGCCTGGCCGCGCAGTTGATCAAGGCCCGCGTCGGCGTCGAGGCGATCACGGTCGACCTCGGCGGCTGGGACTCGCACCTGACCCAGGGACCACTCATCTCGCCGCTCATGCGCCGCCTAGCCAACGGCTTGGCCGCGTTCCGGCGCGATCTCGGGGCGTCGATGCGGCAAACCACCGTCGTGGTGATGACCGAGTTTGGCCGGCGCGTGAGCGAAAACTCCGCGCTGGGCACCGACCACGGCCGGGGCGGGGCAATGTTTGTGCTTGGCGGCGACGGCGCGGAGGGGCGCGTGATCGCCGACTGGCCCGGGCTCAAGCGCGACGCCCTCGTCGGCCCCGGTGATTTGCCGGTCACCACCGACTACCGCGACGTGCTGATTCCGGTCCTGCGCCGGCACGCCCCCGGTGCCGACATGGCCCGGGTCTTCCCCGGCCACAAGGCCAAGCCGCTTGGCCAAGCGGCTGAGAGTGCCTGATTGCACTTGAATCCGGGCGGACGGCGTTGGAGGATTTCGCCCCGAGCCCAAACACAATTCAGCACCATGCCATCGCAAAACGATCCAACCCCGAAACTGACTGCCCCGTGGGGCACACCCGCCCCGGCCGGCAACGAGTTGTCCCGGCGCTCCGCCTTCAAGCTGGCCATGGGTGCCGCCGGCCTGGCCGCCGCCGGAACGACCCCGGTCGCCGCCCAATCCGCGAAGGATCCGCGCAAGGCCTCGCCCAAGCGGTACGGCATGAAGAAGTCGATCAACCAGTGGGCGTTCCCGTACCCGGAACGGATGAACCTGCGCGAGTGCCTGCAGTTGGCCAAGGACGCCGGGTTCGACGGCATCGAGTTGAACTACGACCTGGAAAACGACCTGTCGCCCCGGCACGGCCCGAGGGAGTACCGGAAAATCCGGAAGATGGCCGACGACATCGGCATCGCCATCAGTGGGGTGTGCTCGTTTCTGTTTTGGCCGTATCCGCTGACGAGCAACGATCCCGCCGAGCGCGCGCGCGGCATGGAACTGGCCGGGTTGATGACCGAGGCTGCCCACCATCTCGGCACCGAAAACCTGCTCGTGGTGCCCGGCGCGGTGCACATGCCGTGGCGGGAGGACCACGACCCCACACCCAACGACGTCTGCGACCAGCGCGCCAAGGCTGCGATCGCCAAGCTCCTGCCCACGGCCGAGAAACTGAAGGTGCACCTGAACATGGAGAACATTTTCTTCAACGGCTACCTGCTCTCGCCGGAGGAGATGATCCGGTTCGTGGACCGGTTCGGCAGCGAGTACGTGCAGGTGCATTTCGACACCGGCAACATCATGTTGTTCCAGTTCCCCGAACACTGGGTTCGCATCCTCGGCAAACGCATCCGCAACGTGCACTTCAAGGAATTCACCAAGAAGGGAACGGACCACTCGCTGGAATCGTTCCGGCCGCTGCTCGACGGGACGACCGACTGGCCGGCTGTTATCGAGGCGTTTGACGAGACCGGATACGACGGCTACCTGACTTTCGAGTATTTTCATCCCTACCCCCATTACCCCGAGGCGCTGATTTACCAGACCTCCGACTCGCTCAACCGCATGCTCGGTCGAGCGGTGTAACTTGTGCCACAAAAACGTTCGCCTTCGGGCGGCGTGTCCCTACACTCCGCGCCCGCATGGGCAGGGAGCCAACCACCAGCAAATATATCGAGGTTCGCGAGTCGGAGATTCATGGCACCGGCGTGTTTGCCAGGACCAAGGTGCCGAAGGGCAAAAAGGTCATCGAATACATCGGCGAAAAGATCACCAAGAAGGAATCGGAACGCCGCAGCATCGCGCTCATCGAGAAAAACCAGGGCAGCAAGACCGACGGCGCGGTGTACATCTTCGAGGTGAACAAACGCCATGACATCGACGGCAACATCCCGGAGAACACCGCCCGGTTCATCAACCACTCCTGCGACCCCAATTGTAAACCCGACGTCATCAAGAACCGCGTCTGGCTCATCTCCACCCGCAAGATCAA
>QOAX01000241.1 GCA_003972865.1 Verrucomicrobiota bacterium
CGGCAGGTCAGCCGGGCGCGCGGGCTGGGGCTCGATGTCGGCACCATCACTGCCAGTGAGGCGCTCGATATTGCGCCGTTTCTTTCGCCCGGGGGCATCGAGGGCGCGGTGCACATTCCCGACGACGGCTGGCTGGATCCCAACGGCATCACGGTCGAGTTCGCCAAGCGCGCTCGTGAACTCGGCGTCGCCATCGAGACCAACTGTCGCGTTACCGGCATCGGCCGCGACGGCTCGGGCGCGGTCACCCAGGTCGAGACAGACCAGGGCACGGTGCAGACCGGGGTTATCATCAATGCCGCCGGGCAATGGGCACCGCGCCTCTCGGCAATGGTTGGCGCGATCACCCCGATGGTGCCGCTCATGCACCAGTACCTCACCACGCGTCATATCCCCGGCCACGAGTTGCCGGAGCAAACGCCGGTCGTGCGCGATCCCGACAATCTGTTTTATTTTCGCGAGGAGGTGGGCGGGTTCCTGATCGGCGGATTCGAGCTGGAGCCCAAGGCATGGGCCACCGACGGCGTCGCTTGGGAGTTTACCCAGCAACTGTTGCCCGAGGACTGGGAACTGTTCGAGCCGGTGATGGAGGGTGCAATGCGCCGCATACCCCAACTCGAACAAGCCGAGGTCATTAAGCTGGTCAACGGCCCTGATGCCATGACACCAGACGGCCATTACTGTCTTGGCCCGCTACCGGGTGTGCCCGGGTTTTTCGTCGCTGCCGGCATGTCGCTCAACGGCATCGCCGGGGCCGGCGGCGTGGGCAAGGTGATGGCCGAGTGGATCATCGACGGCGAGCCATCGCTCGACCTGCACGAGATGAACATCCGCCGCTTTGGTGCGAACTATGCCAACACAGACTTCGTCACCGAAAAGGCGCGCGAGGTGTATCACTACTACTATCACCAACACTTTCCAGCTGACGAAACCCTCTGGGCCCGCAACCGCCGCAAGAGTCCGTTGTACGACCGGCTCGCCGCTCTCGGCGCGGAGTTCGGCGAGAAAAACGGCTGGGAACGCGTCAACTTTTTCCGTCCCGGCAAACCAGGCCGCCAGGCGGCCGACGACCAGTACCAGTGGGGCTGGGGCCGCGCGCCGTATCACGATCTTATCCGCGAGGAATGCCTCGCCGCCCGCGAGCGCGTCGCGTTGTTCGACATGACTTCCTTCGGCAAATTCGAGGTCAGCGGCCCCGGCGCGCTTGGCCTGCTGCAACGCGTCGCCTGCAACAATGTCGACCGCCCCGATGGCTCGCTGGTTTACACGCAGTTCCTCAACGCGCACGGCGGCATTGAGAGCGACCTCACCGTATGCCGCTTGGCCGGCGACCGGTTTCGCGTCATCACCGGCACGTCGTTTTTGTCGAACGACCTTGAGTGGGTGCGCTCGCACGCGCCGGCCGACGGCTCGGTCGAGGTGCGCGATGTGACCGACGACTTGGCCTGCATCGGCCTGTGGGGGCCAGATGCCCGCGACGTGCTTGGCCAAGCGACCGGCGACGACCTCAGCAACGACGCTTTCCCCTACCTCACCGCGCGGGAACTCACCGTCGCTGGCAAACCGGCCTGGGTACAGCGCGTCAGCTACATCGGCGAATTGGGCTGGGAACTGTACCTCGCCAACGGCGACGCCGGCACCGTGTGGGACGCGCTGCTCGAGCTTGGCCAAGCGCACGGCATCCGCCCCGTCGGCTACAAGGCGCTCGACTCGTTGCGCCTCGAGAAAGGCTACGTGTACTGGAGTGTCGATGTGACGCCGGAAGACAACCTGCTCGAGGCCGGGATGGGCTTCTGCGCCGATATGGCCAAGGGCGACTTCATCGGCCGCGACGCCTTGGCCAAACGCAAGGCCGACGGACTGCAAACGCGGCTGCGAACTGTCGTGCTCGAGGGCAACGCATTGCCGGCTTACGGTGCGGAGTCAGTCTGGCACGACGGCGAGATCGTTTCGCGGCTGCGCAGCGCCGGGCATGCCCACACAATCGACCGATCAATCGCCTACTGCTACCTGCCTCTGCCTCTGGCCAAGCCGGGAACCGGGGTGGAAATCGAGTTGTTCGGCGAGCGCGTCCCCGCTACCGTTAGCCTCCCGATCCACGACCCCAAGGGCACCCGCCTCAAGGCGTGAGTCATTTCCGCAGCGACTTTTGTTGTTGCAACAGCTTTCTTTTGTAGCGGCTTTGCACCACTTCCGTCAGCACCAGCACGGTGATCACAAAATAAAAAGTCGCCTTGCTCATTGCGAGGATTTCCTGCCCAAACAATTTCATGTGCGCCAGGTGGCCGCCCTCGCTCAACAGTAAAATGCCCACCACGAACAGGATGAACAGGCCCAGCACCTCGTACATCCGGTTGCGCTGCAGGAAAGTGGACACGCTGTCGGCCAGCCAGATCATCAGCGCGCCACCAGTCATAATGGCAACAACCATGATCCAGAAATTCGTGGAACTGATTGGTTCAACCGCATTCGAACTAGAATCACTCACCAACGCGATCGCACTTAAAATGGAATCAAAAGAAAATACAGCGTTCATAAACACGATCTTCATGATCACCGAAGAGGCTGAAGACGACTCACGCTTGATCTCCGTGTGAAAGTCTTCCACGACAATCATGTGGAAAATTTCCTTCATGGCGGTGTACACGATGAATACGCCCCCCAACAGCACAATTAGGCTGTGCAGGTTGAAGGTACCCTCAATCACGCCCACCCACGACAGATCGAACCACGTGCTTTGAAACGCGCCAATCATCGTGATCAGCAGGAACAGCAGCACGATCCGCAATCCAACAGCGATCCCGATCCCCCACTTGCGCACCGCCGACTGCCGCTCCTCCGGGGCGTGCTTCGACTCCAGCGAAATGTACAACAGGTTATCGAAGCCAAGCACCGCCTGCAGCAGCACCAGCATCCCCAGCGTCATGGCGATCTCAAGAATTCCCATAGCTCCGGGGGATTGTTACAAAACCAGCCCGCAACAATCCAGAAGATTTCGGTGGACAATATGGTACCGGTGGCCGGACTTGAACCGGCACTCCCTCGCGGGAAAGGGATTTTAAGTCCCTCGTGTCTACCCATTCCACCACACCGGCGTCATTGAGTGCCAATGACTCACTAAATCACACCTTTTTGTATTTGTCACTTGCTAAGGTATTTGCTAAGGTTCACGGCAATGAACCGCCATGAAAGCCCTCGCAAAGGCTGTTCCGGAGGCTACCTAAAAGTGTTCGACTCCCGCAAGCGTCGTGTTCGCGGAATGTGGGAAAGAGGCGGAAAATATTTCGCCAACATGACTCTCAGCGATGAACTGGGCAACAAACTCACCCGCTGGATGCCCCTCGAAGGGGGCTCGATCGATCTGGCCCGTTTGCATTACCGAAAGCTGCTCGTCCAACGCCAGGACGAACAACTTCTGCCGGTCAGCCTATCCCCCAAGCTTAAAGATTTTTACACATCAACCCACCTGCCACTCCTGGAAGCTTCCGGTAAACGCGAAGCCTCCATCAAAAAAGAAATACGCTACATCGAACGCCGGATGCAGGCCATGGGATCGGTGCGCCTTAACAAAATCCGTCCCAATCATCTCACCAAAGTGATGGTTCAGTTCACAAAAAAAGGTCTCTCCAACCGAACCATCAATCTTCACCTAATCGCAATCCGACAAGTCTTAAAGGCGGCCATTCGAGAAGGGTTTGCCTGAAGTGCGTTAAACGATAGCAGACCACTCAAGGCGTCTCAATGCCTTAAACGACGTGATGGCGACGTTGAATAGGTACCGGAAGATTTTATTGCCAGCGGCTTTCAATTCTTTACCCGTATTGGAGTATCAAAATTGGCTTCCCCTGCGGCGGGCCCTACCATTATAATCACCTTATGCAACCTGAAGATAAAGCAAAGGAACTGGGTGTTGATTTCAAGAAGCAGGAGCCGGGGTATTTAAATCTCTGCATTCGCACCGGCAATCTGTTAATCACCTCTGGCCACGTCAGCACAGCCACTGGTGTGCTGGGCGCAGGCCTGTCAGTGGAGGATGGCTTCGCAGCAGCCGAGGATTGCGCGAAGAAGATTTTGAACTCCGTGTACAACACACACGGCACCATCAACGGACTGAAGGTAATCAAACTGCTTGGCTGCGTGTACTCGGCACCTGACTTCACGGACCAACACATAGTCATAAACGGAGCGTCCGATCTGCTGCACAAGATTTATGGCAAAGATGGCGACGGCTATCACGCCCGCAGTGCCCTAGGCTTTGCCGCGCTGCCCACCGGTGCAGCGGTAGAAGTGGAAGCCATCTTCGAAATCATTGAGGAATAATTGGCGCACTGCTCTTTACGTTCGTTTGACCCAGCACTGACAACCTTTGGGCCAAACCGAGGAATGCGAAAGCTGCCGAAAGGTTTAGAGTTTTATTGTTCCCCTTCAGCTTGCAATTCCGCACTCGTCTTGCCGCCGTGTTTGCGGAGGAGTGAAGCAAACAACCGCGGCACCCATGAATGGCACACTTGCGGTTCCGTTTAGCCAAGCGCATGCCTAGATTTGTTGATTCTTGGATTCAAATGGAACGCTATGTTATTTTGAAATGAGATTGGCAGCAATGCGCCCGGATTCGTAGATCGTTGGCAGTCCGCTTCCCGGATGAGTTCCGCCTCCGACAAGATAGCAGTTATCTAGTTCCTCAAACTTGTTGCGAGGCCTAAAATACAGCATTTGCGGCAAACCGTCTTGGTTGGAGGGTTAAAGACCCTGAATTAAATAAAGTTGCTCTTTGGACTTATTTTGAAGGAGCTGCCAGAGCGAGTGGAGTTGATGAAGGTGCCACCACCGTTGCCTTTATACCCGAGAAGGGTTGGTTTTGGCATATTCCGCTACAAAATAATAAAACTAGTGTGGGAGTAGTTGCTGAAGGGAAATATCTTTTCGGTTCAGGAAAAAAATTTAGGCGAAATTTTTAATAAACAAGTCATAAAAAACAAATGGGTTGATTCAAATTTGAAGGATGCCCGCCAAACTGGAGAATATTTGGTGACCAATGAATATTCCAATCATTCAAGATATTGTTGTAAGCAAGGTCTCATGCTTGCCGGAGATGCATATTGTTTTTTGGATCCCGTTTTTTCTTCTGGATTAATGCTTGCGCTTAAAAGTGGTGTCATGGCTGCAGATGCCATTGATTCAAGGCTAATTGAGAACGATTTGGCTCCTGCTCGGTTCATGAGTTATGCAAGAACTTTAAGGGAAGGAATAAATAACATGCGAATCTTGGTTTGTGCTTTTTATAGCGAGGGTTTTACATTTAAAGCTTTGATTGACCGTTTTCCTAACTTGGCTGGTGATGTAACAGATTGTCTCTCAGGAGATGTCAATAAGGACTATACATCTCTTCATGAAGCGATCGCAACCATGGTCCCGATACCAAAAAAAATGGAATTAGGCATGCCGTTGAATAATTTATAAGCCTAAGAATTTACTTAAAATGAATAACTTAAAACCAAAGTCTCTACTTTAGGAAGCAGAGGGAACCCTTTATTACTCATAAAAAATAGAAAATAGATTTTTATTCATAGTAATTTTTAAATTCTCTCCTTTTCCCAGGAGCGATAATTGGGTTAAGAACCCATGAGGCGAAGAAAAAATTGTTTTAAATATTTCCATACTCACATTTTTTTCTCCTCTTTCTCTAGCAGTCAGATATCGGCTAAGTATTTAAAAGAAATTTACGTTAACCCAACCAATAGCACGGCTGCGATTGTTGTGATTAGGAGGTGTTTCATTTCAATTCAGCTTTAGTGTCTTCATAGTTTGAAACTAGCTGGAGCGCTGAAGGCGCCGGCGCGAGTCTTGCGCATCTCGGCGAGCAGTTCCTTGGCAATCCAATAGCTGACACGCTTGATTTCTGCCTCGTCCGGATTGTTCCAACACCGCACTTTCCAATAGAATTTCTCTCCGGCAGCCAGAGGTTTACCGGCGTAAGCGATTCCCGCTGATTTATCCGATACGACTTTGCCGCTGTCCCAGAGATCGCCCTTGTCGGTCGCGAGGATCTCTTCACTGCTGGCGACGAGGATCTGGTAGGCGGATTGTGTCTGTGGGCGCGTGGTTTTAATCTTCCAACTGAAGCGCGGCTTGTCGCCCGAGGTATCGAATTTCAGAGCGCTCACGGTGACGCCGAAGCGCGCCACGAGCGGCGCGTAGATGTCCTTGGGACGTTTGGAGAAATCGACATACTTGGCGAGATCACGGAGCGCGATCACGGTGCATCCCTCGTCTTTGAGATACTGCATGTCCTTGGTGAACATTTCGATGCTAGTGCTGCAATGGGGATGCACGTCGGGGACGCCGTGGTAAATTAACACGCAGACGGATCCGTCCCTCGCTTTGCCGAGCGCCTCCTTGAACTCCCGATCACTGGGCGACAGGTTGCCACGGACATAGGCGCCTGGGATCAAAAACGGATCCTCCTCGCGAGGATTGTAAGCAGGCCCGGGACCACCTCGGTCGAACAGGGGATACTCCGGCGTAACCCCCCGTCGCGCCGCGGAGTAACCTGTTGTGGCAAGCGCCTTCACGATGCGCCGGTCATGGTGCTCGCCAGGATAGGCGAAGGTCGTCGCCTTGCGGATCCCATGTTCTTCACACGCCCGGTCGAAAGAGACAATCTGCTCACGAACTTCTTCCTCCGAGATGTGGAGCATGTTCGGATGCGATGCCGAATGACTCCCGATCTCGAATCCCTGTGCATCCAGCTCCTTGACCTGCTCCCAGGTGAGCCGGCCTGCACCGCCGATCCATCCCGAGGTGATGTAGAATGTCGCGCCGAAGCCGTGTTTCTTGAGGATCGGTGCGGTAGTAGTCAAATCGCTGACATTCCCGTCGTCGAACGTCAGGACCACGAGTTTGTCGGGGATCGGCAGGAGATTCTTCTGCTTCTCCTCTTGGGCCTGCGCCTGCGCCGGGGATGCCTGTAAATAAGCCATCACGAAGGCGAGAATGAGCGGGAGTTTGGTTTTCTTCATGGCGGGATCGGTTCAGATTTCCTGTCGTATCAATCGATTGTAGCGGTGGCTTTCAGTCGCCGGTTACTTCTGTTGAGGAGGTAGCGGCCGAGCGTCACCGTTACCATTCAACCCCGTCAGATAACGAACCAGATCCACCAGCTCGTCCTTCCGCAGCGTCGCCGTCAACCCGGCCGGCATCAGTGAGACCGGGCTCTTCGCGCTCTTCTTTACATCATCATTTGGAATGGCAACAATCTTGTTGGCAGGGTCGCGGATGACGGTGGCGGCGTCCGACCGGCGTTGGAGGATGCCGGCGACGGTGGTGTCGTCCTTGCGGGTGACAATGACGGTCTCGAATCCTTGCTTGATGTCATTGTTCGGGCTGAGGATGGAGTCTAGGATCGCAGCCGGCTGGGCGTAAGCTCCGATCGAGGAGAGCACGGGACCAACCTTTCCGCCTTCGGTTCCGATTTGGTGGCACAGGGTACAAGCCATGGACTTGCGACGGTAGACTTCGGCGCCGCGTTTGGCATCGCCGGACGTGATGACCTGGGCGAGTAAATCCTCGCGTTCGTGCTGAGTGAGATCGAATGCGACTGGCTTGAGCGCTCCGGCCTTGTTCAAAGCCACGATGAGCTCGGGGAACTCTCGGCCGGAGGCGCGGACGAGTCGGATTCCTGTGATCGCAACCGCCTGTTTCAGCCGGAACTTTTCTAGGGCTTCTGCCAACTGGCTGGCGCCGGACTCGCGGTTGATGAAGGCGGTGAAGACCGGCTCGATCTCTTCGGAATCGGACGCGCCCACGAGAATCTCGACTGCCGGCCTGCGGGCTTCGACGGGTTGGGCTTCAGCCCACGCGGCGACCGCGGCAACGCGGACATCCTGATCTTGGGTCGACGCAGCGAGCCCCGCGAGCCGGTCGAATTGGTTCAGGCGTGCCAAGGCTCTGGCAGCGATGAGGCGTTCGGAAGCATCTCGGGCATTGCGCACTCGACCGGCCAGCGCCCCGCCCGCGGCGGTGACTCTCCAGATTCCCGCAAGTTCTGCGGCTGCTTCGCGCACCGGGAGCTCGCCGTGAGCGAGGCGCGGGATGACGCTAGCCGCACCATCTGGTTTTACGCCGTTGTGGCGCGCGCCTTCGGCGATCGATGTCAGCAGGCTAGGCTGTTTGCCAGCCAGCGTCAGGACGAGGTCGACCTCTGGCGGCCTGCCCAGGCCGGCGATCGTTTTGACAGCGTTAGGGAGATCGCCTTCGCCGATCTTGGCGTCGCGAAGCAACGCGACAAGCGGTTCGGTGGCGCGGGGATCGCCGGTTGCTTCGAGCGCGTAGCGAAGCTGGTCGGTCGCTCCACCGAACACCTTTTTGCCTGCCTGGAGGGCAGGCAGCCAGTCGTCGCGCAGCTCGCGGGCGGTGAGCCAAATCGCATAGTCGAGCCACTGGTCCAACTGCCAGTTCAGAGCGCGAATAGCGATGTTGGCGGCCTCCAGAGATCCGATTTCGCGCAACACGTTGACTGCCTCAAGCCTTACCCGGGGGTGTTCATCGTCGATTGCAGAAGCGAACAATTCGAAGGGTTTGTCGACATGATCGCGCCAGTGAAAGAGAATACGGACCCCGCTGGCCCTAGCGCGCGGTTCCGGCGAGGCCAGCACCTTCCGCAACAATTTCTCGTCCGGGGCATTCATCGTGCCGTAGAGCCAGAGCGCCTCTAAGCGATGGTGCTCAAATTCGGGATCTTCAGTCGACAAGCTCGTTAGCCAGGATTCGAGTTTTGGAAGCACCTCGTCGTGTGAGCGTGTCGACAGTTCGCGCTTCGCTTGCGTCCGGGAATAGCCCTCGGGCACTTTGAGATACTCTAACAAAGCCTCCACCGGGGCGCCGTGGATATTCGGCCGTTCGACGAGCGGCCGATCTTTGGCTATGAGACGCCAGATCCGGCCGTGGACCTTGTCGCGCAGCGGGTGGTGGAAATCGACTTCTCCGTGGTCGATGATCGCGTTGTACCAATCAACGATGTAAAGCGCGCCGTCGGGTCCTACTTTGAGATCGACCGGCCGGAATGTCTGGCGGCTCGACCGGACGAGCGTCTCGACTTCCTCAGCGGCGTATCCGCTGCCGGTTTCGGTAATCTTGTAGCGGACGGTGCGGTTCGCTCTGAAATCATTTTCGACGATGCTACCCCGCCACTGCTCCGGGAAATGGCGGCCCGAGAGAACCTCGCACCCGGTGCCGTTTGGTTTGCCCAGGACGAGTCCAGGCATGGTCCGCGGGGCGCCGACGGCGCTCCTAAACGCAGCGCCGGGGAAAGTGTAATGCGGGCCTTGTCCGCCGGCGCCGTCGGTGATGAAAGACTGGCCCCAGCGGTCAATCGCGTGGCCCCAAGGGTTGACGGCGCCACGGGCGAAAACATCGAGACGTTCGGTCTCGGGCCGAAATCGCCAGACGCCGCTGCCGTTGAGCCGGCGCTTCCCCCAGCGGGTATCGATGAAGCTGTTGATGTAAATCGACTGGTTGAAATACAGCTCGCCCCACGGAGCCCAGCGCAGGGCATGGATCATGTGGTGGACGTCGGCGTTGCCGAATCCTGAAAAGACAACCCGCCGTTCGTCCGCCCGGTCGTCGCCATCGGTGTCGGCGAGAAAGAGAAACTCGGTGGCACTGCAAACATAGGCACCGCCTTTGACCGGCATGACGGAGTGGGGGACCAACAAGCCATCAGCGAACACCGTCCACTTGTCGGCGACTCCGTTTTGGTTCTGATCCTCGAGGATAACAATGCGATCGTTCGGTTCCGTTCCCGGTTTGATGTGCGGATAGGTTGAACTCATCGAAACCCACGCACGACCGCGCGTGTCCCAGTTCAGGTTGATCGGGTTGGTGAGTATCGGATCGGCAGAAAAGAGATTGAGTTGGTAGCCCTCGGGAACCTCCATTTTGGAGAGTTCATCGGCGATGTCCGGTGCAGGAATGAAGCGCGGCACCTCGTGCTCGGGGTCGTCGT
Source organism: Verrucomicrobiota bacterium (assembly GCA_003972865.1). GTDB lineage: Bacteria > Verrucomicrobiota > Verrucomicrobiia > Limisphaerales > UBA1096 > UBA1096. The sequence goes on from QOAX01000241.1 coordinate 10,004, forward strand.
GCACGGGCTTCCACGGGTCGATCCGTTCGATGGAATACCGGTGAGTGTGTGGGATGCGAAGTCGGGCGATGCGTTCCTCGGCCGCTGTCACGAGCCGATCGAAATCTCCCATCTCATAGGCGAGGTGGCCCATCTCGTATGCTCTGAAGAGGAAAACGTAGGTTTTGTTCAGCGGCCGAAGCCGCCGCCTGTGCTGCAGATTCTTGCCGATGATCGCAGTACGGAGTTTCTCTGTCGCGTCGAACTCCGGCCCGCGCGAAACCGCGTAGCCACTTCTCCAGCCCGCAGCTGCGCCCTCAAGGACATCGACACCATCCACCTTGAGCCGATAGTCATGCACCGCCGACGGGATGCTGACCTTGCGCGCAACAGGCAGAAAATAGCAGGGCAACTGGTCGCTTCGCAGGTCGAAGCGGATCCCACGCCCAGTCGTTACCGCGTCGCCGACAGTCGCACCGCCATGTGAGGAGATGACGCGCTCGGAATCGATGGTGACTAGGGAGCGAGCGCCTTCGAACAGCCCGAGTTCACGCGTCATCAATCCGGCTAGTCGCCGGTAACCCAATTCGTTCAGGTGCACACCGTTTTCAGTGATCGGTTCGGTCTCTGGCGTAGAAAGCTGCCCGTGAAGGTCGATCACCAGATGGCCATTCTTTTTGCCGATTCCAATGATGAAACGCGACGCTTCCCCCAGCCGCCGGTTGCGTTCTTTCAAATCGGGCACCGGCGAGCCCGTCGCCTCCTGTCTCGGCGGGGTCAGGAGGATGAGGGTCGCGCCTTTCGCAGCCAGCGCTCCCACCAACCTGGCGTATCCGGCTCTGAACCTGTCGAGCGGGATTCCCGCTTCGGCAAACGCAACACCACTGCCGTATCCGACGATGACGGTGCTCGCGTCGGCGTCGGCGACCTGTTGTAGAAGGATCTTGAATCCGACCCCGTCAGGCGGTCCCGATTCCCAACCGCGGGTGTTGCGCCCGTCCTTGAACTCTGCCCGCGCGGTCCCGAAAACGTCATCTCCGGGCCAGCCGAGGTTGCGAAATGCGATGTCGTGGTAGGGCCAGTGCGCCGTCACAGCCGTCTCGAAAAATCCGTACCTCTCCATCCGTGAGATCAGCGAGTCTCCTAAGAGAGCCACACGATTTTTTACTGGCGGGGTCGGAGCGAACAGCGCCTCGTTGTCGATATTCCCTTCGAGCTTCCAGTGGCCCGCGAGCCCTTCATTCTCCACGTCTCCTTCGCCGCTCGCCAGTTTTGCCACGGCGGCTTCCGACAGCCCGTGCCCGTAGACACGCACATCGTCGATCCCGCCTTCGAAGATTTCCACATACCCGTCCGCAGATCCGATGAAGGCGGGGGCGGTCCCGAAAGAACCGAGATTTCCTGAGATTTTTTGTTCACCAATCTTTACCCCATCAAGGAACAGCCTGACGGAACTTCCGTCGTAAGAGGCGGCGACATGGTGCCATTGGCCGTCCGAGAGTTTGGCCGGATCGATGCGCCCGCCGACCTCCCTGTATCCGGCAATATTGATTCCGAACCAGAGACCCCAGAATGGGCCCTCCTTGCCGATCGCCAGGATCCGGCGATTGTCTCCGTCCTCCTTGCGGTAGACACACTGCCAAGTGTCAGTGACTTTTTCCGGCCGTAGCCACGCGCTGATGGTTGTCCCATTGCGCGAGCGCAGTTCCAGATAGTCTTCCGATTGAAGTCCCGACCTACCCCGGCCGAAACGTAGCGCCTTTCCGATCCGGCCTTCGACGAAGTCGAGCCCTCCTTCTCCAATCTGGTGCGCCGACCTCCTCCGCGGTTCTACGCTGCGCGTATCCTTGGAAACCCGGATGATGGCAGGACTGCTGAACGCGCCCGCGGCTCCGCTCTCGTCCCAGGTTTGCACTTTCCACCAGACTGTCGCGCCATCAGGGAAGGCCTTCCCGCCGCAGACAATGTTGGAGAATTCCTCCGAATCCCTCCGCCCGCTGTCCCACAGATCACCCACCTCCGCCGCGAGCTTGGGCAAATCGCTGGCGACGAGGATTCGGTATCCCTGCTGGCTCTCTACCTTCCACGAGAAGGCATACTGGTTCAGAGAAAGCCCGAGTTTGTTGGAAACCGGTGTGGCTTGAAGCTCGCGGGGGGCGTCCGCCTCCATCGAGACCGTAAGCCCAGACAACCAGACGATATTGATTGCGAGAATCCTACAGTTCATCACTGGACGCAATCACCAACAGCACGGCTGCAAAAGTTGTGATTAGTATGTGTTTCATTTGTCTTCAGCTTTTAATTCTTCAGATGTCTTGCCGCCGTGTTTGCGGAGGAGGTCGGCGATTTCGGAATAATCTTCGGCCTTATCTAGTGGTGTTTTGCCAAACCTACCCTTCATGTGCCTGGTAAAACTGCTTGGTGTGCGCCTGGCCGTGGGGCTTGGCCAAGCGGACGCCAATCAATCCCGCGCGGAGGTCCGCTCGGCCATCCAGAGAATATCTCTGTTATTGGGTTTCCTCCCACGGTTTAGGCTGCGCCAATTGGCCGAGTCTCCATTCTGCAATGTGGTGGGCTCGACCCACTTGTGGTTCTCGGAATGCCCGTCGATGAAAGAAAGACTCAACGCACCGTTGTGGAACGCCGCCGGAAAATCGATCCACCCCACGCTCGCCGTGGCCTGAGGCGTGTCCGGCATTCGGAAACCAAAGCCGCCGTCGTTGATGGTGGCGGGGTGCTCGGTGGTGAACACCCAGATCTGCGACGGCCCCGGCCGGTTGCAGTC
>QOAX01000083.1 GCA_003972865.1 Verrucomicrobiota bacterium
GCCTGTGGACCGCAAACTTCAAGTATCTCGTGCGGATTGACAGGACCCTCGGTCAACTGTTGGCCCTTCTTCAGCAAGTCACCCTTGAAAACGATGACATGTTTGCCGATCGGGATGAGGTGCTCTTCCTCCTCCCCGGACTCCACATCGCGAATGATGATCGAGCGCTTGCCCCGAACGGTGGGACCGAAATCCACAACACCATCGATTTTTGAAATCTCCGAACCGTCCTTCGGTATGCGCGCTTCAAACAACTCGGCGACCCGCGGAAGACCGCCGGTGATGTCCCTTGTCTTGGCAGCCTGACGAGGCGTCTTGGCGATCAGGCTTCCGGCGACAATGGTGTCGCCCTCTTCGACGACAATGTGGGCACCGGAGGGAATTGGATAATTGGCAATGGCCTCGCCCTTGCGGCTCACGACAATCACCTGCGGATGCAAATCCTCCTTGTAATCAATGACAACTAGTGATTTTTGGCCGGTGGCTTCGTCGTCCTCGTGCTTCATCGTCACCCCGTCAATAATGTCGTGGAACTTAATTCGACCCGGTTTCTCGGTGATAATTGGGACATTGTAGGGATCCCACTGGACGAACACCTGCCCTTTCTTGACCTTCCCGCCCTCGGGAACGGCAATGACCGAACCGATGACCACATTGTAGCTTTCCAGTTCGCGGCCGTCTTTCTCGTCCACAATCAGGATCATCCCATTTTTGTTGAGGACGATGCTGTTTTTATCCTCCAACTCCACCCTGCGAATATCCTGAAACTTCACAATGCCATCATTGCGTGCCTCGATCTGGGGCTGCTTGAACACCGATGAGGCGGTTCCCCCGATGTGGAAGGTGCGCATCGTCAACTGGGTACCGGGTTCACCGATGGACTGGGCGGCAATGATGCCAACCGCCTCTCCCAATTCAGCCATGACACCGGAGGCAAGGTTGATGCCATAACATTTTTGGCAAACACCGCGCTTGGATTCACACGTCAGCACAGAACGGATCTTGACCCGCTCGACACCGGCATCGTCAATTGTACTGGCGTGGGCCTCGTCAATGACCTGGCCGGATTCGCAAAGGTACTCGTCCGGGTTCACCGGGTTGACGATATCCTCAACGGCTGTCCGGCCAACCAAGCGGTCCTTGAGTTGGACGACCTCGTCCTCGCCCTCGTAAATGGCTTGGCGCCAAATTCCGTTGGTGGTTCCGCAGTCCAGTTCCCTGATGACGATGTCCTGTGACACATCCACCAGTTTTCGAGTCAGGTAGCCGGAGTCGGCCGTTTTCAGGGCCGTGTCGGCCAAGCCCTTTCTTGCGCCGTGTGTCGAGATGAAGTAATCCAACACGGTCAACCCCTCACGGAAATTGGCCAGGATCGGTTTTTCGATGATATCCCCCGACGGCTTGGCCATGAGGCCGCGCAAGCCGGACAACTGGCGAACCTGTTGGCGGTTGCCGCGGGCACCCGAGTCAACCATCAACCAGACCGGGTTGAACTCGTCACTACCATTGTTCTCATCCAGCACCTTCAGCATTACGTCTGAAATCTTGTCGGTGCAGTGGGTCCAGATATCGATAATCTTGTTGTAGCGCTCCCCGGGCGTGATGACACCCCGGCGGTACTGCTTGTCCACATCGACAATCTGTTTCTCGGCCTTTTCGATCTCCTTGGCCTTTTCCTTGGGGATGATCATGTCGTGCATCCCCATGGAGATGCCGGACTTCGTTGCCGCAGCAAAGCCAAGCTGCTTGAGATCATCCAGCACACGAACCGTTTCGTCCTGACCGCAGAGGCGATAGCAATTCCAGATGATGTCCCCAAGCACACTCTTGTTCACAATTATATTTGGGAACCCAATCTCCTCCGGCCAAATTTCACTGAATTCAACCCGGCCAACAGTGGTTTCGATGACCTTCTTTTCCTTGTCTCCGTATGGGGAAGAATCTTTCCCAAGATCGGGGTTGGCCATGCGGACTACATCGTGAATCTTCAACTCGCCATCGTGGTACGCAAACAAAACCTCCTCCTTGGATCCGAACAGCCGGATTACTTTTTGTTTCTTGCGCACCACGTCTCGCGGCTTGGCCGTGATGTAATAACAACCAAGGGCAATATCCTGGGACGGGGTGATGATCGGTTTGCCGCTGGAAGGCGAAAAGATATTGCCGGTCGCCATCATCAGGAAGCGGGCCTCCAACTGGGCCTCGACTGACAACGGCACGTGCACCGCCATTTGGTCGCCGTCAAAGTCCGCGTTGTAGGCACTGCATGTCAGGGGATGGAGACGAATGGCTTCACCCTCGATCAGGGTCGGCTCAAATGCCTGGATGGAAAGGCGGTGAAGGGTTGGCGCGCGATTCAAAAGAACAGGATGCTCCTTGGTCACCTCCTCGAGCACGTCCCAAACCTCGGGTGTCTTGCGGTCGATCAATTTCTTGGCAGAACGAACGGTGTGCACGTAGCCAAGATCCTTGAGTCGGCGGATGATAAATGGCTCGAACAATACCAGCGCCATTTTCTTTGGAAGACCGCACTGGTGAAGTTTCAGTTCCGGGCCAATCACGATCACCGAGCGGCCGGAGTAGTCCACACGCTTGCCGAGCAGGTTTTGGCGGAAACGCCCGCTCTTGCCCTTCAGCATGTCACTCAATGACTTGAGCGCACGGTTGCCGGCACCGGTCACGGCGCGGCCGTGTCGACCATTGTCAAACAACGCGTCCACCGCCTCCTGCAACATGCGTTTCTCATTCCGGATGATGACCTCCGGGGTCTTGAGCGCCAGCAGGTTCTTCAGTCGGTTGTTGCGGTTGATGACACGGCGATACAGGTCGTTCAGGTCGGACGTGGCAAAACGGCCGCCCTCGAGCGGAACCAAGGGGCGCAGATCCGGTGGGATCACCGGCAACACCGTCAGCACCATCCACTCCGGGCGGCTCTTGGACTTGATGAACCCCTGGTAAACCTTGATGCGCTTGGCTAATTTCTTGCGAATCTGCTTGCTGCGCGTCTGGGTCATGGCGAACTGCAATTGATCAACGCCCGCCTCGAGGTCGATGGCGGCCAAGGCGTCGTGCACTCCCTCGGCACCAATCTTGGCCACGAAGGCGTCCGGCCCGTAGGTTTCCTTGGCGTCGCGAAACTCCATTTCCGTGAGGAGCTGGTTTTTCTCCAGCGGCGTGTCGCCGGGATCCACCACGAGATAATCCTCGTAGTAGATGACCCGCTCAAGGTTTCGCGCGGTGACATCCATCACCAGCCCGATGCGGGAGGGCATGCACTTGAAAAACCAGATATGAGTCACCGGCACGGACAGCTCGATGTGCCCCATGCGCTCGCGCCGCACGCGCGCCTGCGTCACCTCAACGCCGCAACGGTCGCAGACCACGCCGCGATGCTTGATGCGCTTGTACTTGCCGCAGGAGCACTCCCAGTCCTTGACCGGGCCGAAGATGCGCTCGCAAAAAAGCCCGCCCTTCTCCGGCTTGAATGTCCGGTAGTTGATGGTCTCGGGGTTCTTGACCTCACCCTTGGACCACGAGCGGATGGACTCCGGGGAAGCCACCGCGATGGCGACGCTCTTCACGTGGTTGACCCTGTCGAGTCCGAGCAACTCTCGTGAGGATTCTGCTGTGTTGATCATCTTTAAATTCCTGGGTTTCGCGTTGTCCGGTTTATTCACCCAGCAACAGGCGTGGGCGCTCACTTTCTTTCTTCGCCTGGACGACCGGGTTGGTGTAACTGACGGTTACATTCAGGCCAAGCGACTGCATTTCCTTGACCAAAACGTTGAACGATTCCGGCACGCCGGCCTCCAGCGCGTGATCCCCCTTGACCAGGCTCTCGTAAATCCGGGTGCGCCCCTGGACATCGTCTGATTTTACAGTGAGCAGTTCCTGCAGCATGTAGGAGGCGCCATAGGCCTCCAATGCCCACACCTCCATCTCGCCGAAGCGCTGCCCCCCGTACTGGGCCTTGCCCCCAAGGGGCTGCTGGGTAACCAGCGAGTACGGGCCAACGGCACGGGCATGTATCTTGTCCGCCACCAAATGGCCAAGCTTCAGCATGTAGGCGTACCCGACAACCGTTTCCTGATCGAACGGTTCCCCGGTCTGACCATCAAAAAGACGGGCCTTGCCGTGAGCCGTCAGCCCGGCTTCCAAGAGGTACTCCTTGATACGCTCCTCCTTGATGCCATCAAAAACCGGCGTGGCAATCTTGATCCCGAGTTTCTCCGCCGCCCAGCCGAGATGGGTCTCGAACACCTGGCCGATATTCATGCGGGAAGGCACGCCCAGGGGATTGAGGATGAAATCCACCGGGGTTCCATCCTCGAGGTACGGCATATCTTCCTCGGGAATGATCTTGGCCACGACACCCTTGTTGCCGTGGCGACCCGCCACCTTGTCACCCACAGACAGCTTGCGCTTGGATGCGATGAAAACCCTTACCGACTTGATCACACCCGAGTCGATCTCATCACCGGCAGCCACGCGCCCTGCTTGTTCCTTGTGCTTGGCCTTCAGGTCGACAAACTTCTTTGTGAAGCCCCCGATAATCTCGAGAATCTTGTTCTTGATCGGCGAGGGATCGATGGAGATCTGGTCATAGATCTGCGACAACTGGCGGAGCAGTGTCTTTGTGATCTTCCGGTTGGCCGGGATGATGACGTCTCCCGTCTTGGAATTCGTCACGTCCAGCGGGATTTTCTCGCCCAAGAGGATGTTACTCAGGTTTTCAGTCAACTGCTCGTGAAGGCTGTTGAGTTCCTTCTTGTAGTCGTCCTCAAGCTGCTTGGCCTGTTTCTTGGCCTCATTTGCGGCAGACTTGACCCCCTTGTCGCTTTCCTTCTTGGATGAGATTTTCACCCCCATCACCTTGCCAAACACGCCCGAGGGCACTTTCAGTGAGGAGTCTTTCACGTCGGCGGCCTTCTCCCCAAATATGGCCCTCAGGAGGCGTTCTTCCGGGGCCAGTTCGGTTTCGCTCTTGGGCGTTATTTTGCCCACCAGGATATCTCCCGGTCCGACCTCGGCACCGACCCGAATGACACCATCCATGTCGAGGTTGCTCAGGGCTTCCTCGCCAAGGTTGGGTATGTCCCGCGTGATTTCCTCCGGGCCAAGCTTGGTGTCGCGGGCGCTGACCTCGTACTCGGCGATGTGGATCGACGTGAAAACATCATCCTTGACGATGCGTTCACTGATACAGATTGCGTCCTCGAAATTGTATCCGTTCCAGGGCATGTAGGCGACCAGCACGTTCTTCCCGATGGCCAGTTCCCCGCTGTTCGTGCAGGGGCCATCCGCAATCGCATTACCCTCCTTGACCTTGTCCCCAACGGAAACCAGAGGCTTCTGGTTGATACAGGTGCCGGCATTGGACCGGTGATACTTGCGCAGCGTGTACACCCAGCACCCTTCCTCTGGACGATGCTTTATCTTGCGCCGGTTCACGGGAAGTTTGCCCGTCTTGGTGACCACGATTTCGTCCGCAGTCACGGAGGCCACGACTCCGTCCGCCTCGGACTTGACCAGCGCGTGCGAATCGTGTGCCACCTTGGTCTCCATCCCCGTGGCGACGAGCGGCGACTCGGTGGTCAACAACGGAACGGCTTGGCGCTGCATGTTCGACCCCATCAAGGCCCGGTTAGCATCGTCATGCTCCAGGAAGGGTATCAGGCTGGCTGCCACGGACACCAGTTGCTTGGGCGACACGTCCATGTAGTCGACCTTGGCCGCCGGCCTGTCGACAAAGTCCGCCCGGAAGCGGCAGGCCACCTGTTCGGTGGTGAACTTGCCATTGTTGTCAATCGGCTGGTTTGCCTGGGCAATGTAGTACTTCTCCTCAACGTCGCCGGTCAGGTAGTCGACCTTTTTGGTCACCCTGCCCTTCACCACCTTGCGGTAGGGACTCTCGATAAAACCAAAATCGTTCACCCGGGCAAACGTGGCCAAGCTGGCAATCAATCCAATGTTGGGGCCTTCCGGCGTCTCCACCGGACAAATACGGCCGTAGTGGGAGGGGTGAACATCCCGGACCTCAAACCCGGCGCGTTCGCGGGACAAACCGCCCGGACCAAGTGCAGAGAGGCGACGCTTATGGGTCAACTCTGCCAGCGGGTTGATCTGATCCATGAACTGCGACAACTGGCTCCGGCCAAAGAAGTCCCGCACGACGGCGGACAGGGCCTTGGGGTTGATCAGCTTGGCCGGGGTCATGGTGTCCAGTTCCTGGTCAAACAGCGTCATGCGCTCCTTGACCAAGCGCTCAGTGCGGGCCAGGCCGACCCGGCACTGGTTGGCCAGCAGCTCGCCCACGGTGCGGATGCGGCGGCTGCCCAAGTGGTCGATGTCGTCGACGGTGCCGTCCCCCAGCTTGAGGCGGAGCAAATACTTGGTCGCCTCGACCAGGTCCTCCTTCATCAGCGTGCGGGAACCGTCCACCCCCTTGAGGTCGAGCTTCTGGTTGATCTTGTAACGGCCCACACGGCCCAGGTCGTAGCGCTTGGGATCAAAGAACAAACGCTTGACCAGGGCGCGAGCGTTGGCAGGAGTCGGCGGATCGCCGGGCCGCAACCGCTTGTAGATTTCCTTGAGGGCATCCTCCTCGTTGTGGGCCGGATCCTTGGCCATGCAGCGAATAATCAGCCCGTTGTCGCTCGACACGTCCACGATCTGGATTTTCTTGACGCCCAACTCGCTCACACGCTTGACCACCGCCTTGGACAGCGGCTCGAACGCGCGTGCCACGACGATACCCTTCACCGGCTCCACGAGGTCGGTGATTAACACCTTGTTATCGAGGTCATCCATTTTCACCGCCTTCCGGGTGGTGACCTCCTGAATCTTGTAAAAGGTGTTCAGCAGGGATGCATCGCTGCTGGTGTCCTGCCCCTCGAGGAAATTGATGGCCCGCAGGAAGGTGGTGATCAGGAATTTGCGGCGGCGCTTCTTCCGGTCGAGATAGACATACAGCATGTCGTTGGTGTCAAACTGCGCCTCAAACCAGGAACCCCGGTCCGGAATGATCCGGAAGGAGTGCAGCATCTTGCCGTTCGGATGCCGGGAGGCCTCGAAGGCAACGCCCGGCGAGCGGTGCAGCTGGCTCACGATCACGCGCTCGGCCCCATTGATGACAAAGCTGCCCTGCGGGGTGATGAGCGGCACCTCGCCCATGAACACTTTTTCCTCCTTGGTGCCTTTTTGATCCTTGAGCCGGAAGATGACATGCAGTGGCGCGCCGTAGGTCTGGCCCTCGTCGATGCACTTGAGCCAGTCCATCTTGGGCGCGCCTATCTCGTAGTGGCAGTACTTGAGCACGACTTTTTCGTCGTAGCTTGTAACGGGGAAGATTTCGTTGAACACCGCCTCCAGGCCGATGTTCTTACGTTTTCTGGGGCTAAGCTCCGCCTGGAGAAACTCGTGATAAGAGTCCACCTGAATTTCAATCAGGTTGGGCGGAGAAATGATTTCCTTGATAGTGCCGAAGTTGATGCGGCCGTTCGCTTTGTTAGGCATCGATTATGTCGAGGTTTGTCGGGGCCGGTCGGTTACCGGGGGATTCATGAACACACAAAAACGGGCAACACGCTCCCCCACCCTTGCGGGGGGCGTATTCACCCTCAATAGACAGTCGGTTCTTAAAACCGTTTAAAAAAATATTTATTTCCAAAAGCAGGAAAGGCATTGGCCTGGGGGCGTTGCCGCCCCCGGGTCCAAATGCTGTTACTTGAGCTCGATGGCTGCGCCAGCCTCCTCAAGTTTTGCCTTGGCGGCTTCGGCCTCATCCTTGGTCACGCCTTCCAGGACGGGTGTCGGGGCGCTCTCAACCAGGCCCTTCGCCTCGGCCAAGCCCAAACCGGTCTTGACGACGCGCACGGCCTTGATGACCTGAATTTTCTTGCCGCCGTCACTCACCAGGACGACGTCAAACTCAGTTTTCTCCTCAGCCGCGCCGGCATCCGCGCTTTCACCGCCGCCTGCAGCCGCGACCGCAACCGGGGCAGCAGCGCTGACCCCCCATTTTTCTTCCAGTTCCTTGACCAGTTCAGCGGCCTCAAGGACCGTCAAACCGCTCAACTCTTCAACTATTTTTGCTATGTCTGCCATTGTTTTGTTAGTTTCTTCGCCCCCGGAGCCCCGGGGATTTAAGTGCGCAGACCGCGCACCGACGAGTTACTGTTGTTTTATCCTCCAGCGCTTTGTGCGCGGAAAAAATCCAAATCCAATCATGCTTCGTTTTCGGCGAACTTGGCCCGGACAATCCTTGCCACGCTCGTACTTGGCTCGGCCAGAGTGCGCACCAGTTGCCCGGCCGGTGCCTGCAGCGTACCCAGGAGTTTGGCCCGCATCCCGTCCAGCGACGGCAGGTCGGCCAGCGTCTTGATCTGGTCCGCGTCGAGCCGGTCATTGTCAATAAAGCCGAAGTGCCATTCCGGCTTTTCAAATTCTGCCCTGAAATTCTTCAGGGTTTTTGCGGCGCCGGTGATCTCCCCCTCGCCGGTGACCGCCGCCAGTTGGCCTGTCAGCGCTTGGCCAAGGTCTTCGATCCCGGCTTCCTTGGCCGCTGTCTTGAATATGGAGTTCTTGAAGACATGCACCTCCGCACTGGCATCGGCCAGGCGATTTCGCAATTCCTCGAACTGGGCGACCTTCAGCCCCTCGTAGTTCACCACGATAAAGTAGGGGCTGGCGTTGAGCCGCTCGACGTACTCTTTTGTGATTAGCTTCTTTTCTTCGCGCATCGGTTTTCCTTTCGTTTCCGGGTCAGGCGGCCTTCAGGACTTCACGCAAATCCAGCGGAATCCCCGGGCTCATGGTTGAGGAGAGTACGCAGTTCTCGATGTAACGGCCCTTGGCCGCGGACGGCTTGGCCCTGATGATCGCGGCGATGATGGTTTGAGCGTTCTCTACAATCTGTTCCGGCTTGAAGGAGGTTTTCCCGGCCAGGACCTGAATGTTGGCTCCCTTGTCGAGCCTGTATTCCACCCGGCCGGCCTTGACCTCCTGGACGGCCTTGGCGGTGTCATCCGTCACCGTACCAGTCTTGGGATTGGGCATCAGGCCGCGGGGACCGAGCACCCGGCCCAGTTTGCGCACTTCGCCCATGGCTTCTGGCGTGGCAATGGCCACGTCGAAATCGGTCCAGCCGCTGGTCACTTTCTCGATGTATTCCTCAAAGCCAACGTATTCCGCCCCGGCCTCCTTGGCCGCCTCCACCGCGCCGACTTCCTTGGCAAACACCAGCACCTTGACCTCCTTGCCGCTGCCGTGGGGCAGTCGCACGGTGCCGCGGATCATCTGATCCGTCTTGCGCGGGTCGATGGTCATCTTGAAGGCCAGCTCGACCGACTCGTCAAACTTGGCCTTGGGGAATTTGCCGACCAACTCGGCCGCCTCGGCAACGGAGTATCGTTTGCCGGGCTCCACCAGTTCCATTGCTTTCCTGTATCGCTTGCTTTGTTTTTTAGGCATCTTTCTTGGCGCGGTGCAACCGGGCCGCGAGGCCCTCCCGCTGTTGGGGTTAATTCACGACCTCGAGCCCCATCGACCGGGCAGTGCCGGCGATCATGTTGGCCGCCATCTCCGGGTCGCGGGCGTTCAAATCCTCCTTCTTGGCCTCGACGATCTCCAGCAACTGGGCCTTGGTCACCTTGCCAACCTTGGTCTTGTTCGGTTCGTCCGAGCCGGAGGCAATTCCCGCCGCCTTTTTCAGCAGCACCGCCGCCGGGGGCGACTTGGTGATGAAACTGAAGGACTTGTCCTTGTAGACCGTGATCACCACCGGGATGATCAGACCGGCCTTGGCCTTGGTCGCCGCGTTGTATTGCTTGCAGAACTCCATGATGTTCACGCCCTGCTGGCCAAGCGCGGGGCCGACCGGGGGGGCGGGGTTCGCCTGGCCCGCCGGGATCTGCAACTTGATGTAGCCTGAAATTTTCTTTGCCATTGTTCTATTTTTCTACCTGTAAAACTTGCCGCTTGGCCAAGCGCTCCGTGCCTAGCCCTTGTCGACCTCCCAATATTCGACATCCACCGGTGTGTTCCGGCCGAAAATATTGACGGTCACCTTGAGCCGTCCCTTCTCGGGATCAATCTCCTCCACGATACCATTGTTCCCCTCAAACGCGCCGTGGTTTATTTTCACGGTTTCGCCAACTTCGAACTCCACCTTGGGCCGCTCCAGATCCTCCGAGTCTGCGATCCGGCTCTTGATGTCCTCGATTTCGGCATTCGGGGTCGGTTCCGGCTGGTCGCCCCCGACAAACCCAATCGCCCCCGGCGTGTCCTTGATGAAGTTCATCGGCTCAGAGATGACCTTGCGATCCTCATCGCGAAGTCGAACGTGGATGAACACATAGCCCGGAAAGAGCTTTTTTGTGGACACTTTCTTTTCGCCGCCGCGCACATCCACCACCTTTTCCTTGGCCACGAACACCTCGTTGATGTACTCACCCACCTCCTCCACATCAACGCGCTTGTTGATGCTGTCGAGCACCTTTTGTTCCTGCCCCGACAAGGTATGAATGATGAACCACTCGTGCGCCATAACGGATCAACTCAGCCTACGGCACCGGTGCCAATCCATTTCAGGAGGACATCCTGAATCAGGAAGCCCCCCAGGAGCCAATCCGCCAAAAACGTGAACCCACCCAGCATCCCCACCGCCACGAGCACCATCCAGGTGGAGCCACGGAGTTCCTCGCGGTTCGGCCAGGAGCACTTCAACAATTCCTCACGGGTCTGTAAAAAGAAAACACGGATACGATCGAGCCAGCCAAGTTTCTTGGCAATGATCAGGATAATCAGGAGAATGACGCCCCCAATAATCCAGCTTAATGGCAGCGGGACGTGCTCACTCAGCCAGTCCAGTAGCCTGTTAATGAATGATACGTTGTTGTTAGTTTCGTTCATTTTGCGAACTTTTTCTTTTCAGTTCTCCCGGAACTTGGCGGAGGGGGAGGGATTCGAACCCCCGGAAGCTTGCGCTTCAACGGTTTTCAAGACCGCCGCATTCGACCACTCTGCCACCCCTCCGGTCTGGGGTTATTTTCAATCGATTGGCAGGGCGGGAGGGATTCGAACCCCCAACAGACGGTTTTGGAGACCGTTGCTCTACCAATTGAACTACCGCCCTACTCAGGGTATCAAATCCTTCCTCGCGTGTGGCTTCAGGTCGCCCGCGGTAAAAAACGGTTATTCGACCACCTCGGCCACGCGGCCCGAACCGATCGTGCGACCACCCTCGCGGATGGCAAAAGTCAATCCCTGTTCCATTGCGACAGGTTTGCCCAATTCCACTGAAACCGTGACGCGATCCCCGGGCATCACCATCTCGATGTTGTCCTCAAGGGTGAGAGAGCCGGTCACATCTGTCGTCCTGAAGTAGAACTGCGGACGGTAATTGGTGAAGAACGGCGTGTGTCTTCCACCTTCCTCCTTGGTTAGCACATAGACCTCGGCCTTGAACTTGGTGTGCGGCTGGATCGTGCCGGGCTTGGACAACACCTGTCCGCGCTCCACTTGATCCTTCTTGATGCCGCGCAAAAGCACTCCCACATTCTCACCGGCACGAGCCTCATCCAGCAGTTTGCGGAACATCTCAATGTCGGTTGCGACTGTCTTTTGGATATCCCGCAAACCGACAATCTCCACTTCCTCCATCTTCTTGATGATGCCACGCTCCACACGGCCAGTCACCACTGTGCCACGACCCTCAATGCTGAACACATCCTCAATGCACATCAGGAACGGCTTGTCCTCTTCTCGAACCGGGTCGGGAATGCCATTATCACAGGCTTCTAGCAATTTTGCGATTGCATCCGTCCACTTCTCTTCGCCCGCCATGGCTCCAGTGGAACTGACCTGGACAATCGGGGTTTCCTTGTCGAAATCATATTTTTCCAGCAGATCCTTGATCTCCTCCTCGACGAGCATCAGCATTTCCTCGTCGTCAACCATGTCGCACTTGTTCAGGCAAACCACGATGGCGGGAACGCCCACCTGCTTGGCCAGCAACACGTGCTCCTTGGTCTGCGGCATCGGGCCTTGTGAGGCATCCACCACAAGAATGGCGCCGTCCATCTGGGCAGCGCCCGTGATCATGTTTTTCACGTAGTCGGCGTGGCCCGGGCAGTCAACGTGGGCGTAGTGTCGCTTCTCACTTTCATACTCAACGTGCGACACCGCGATGGTCACCGTCTTGGATGGATCACGGACGGTACCGCCCTTGGTGATGTCGGCGTACGAAATGGGGGTCGCCAACCCCTTCTTGGCCTGCACATCCACGATGGCTGCCGTGAGGGTTGATTTACCGTGGTCAACATGACCGATGGTACCGATGTTTACATGGGGTTTTACGCGTTGGAACTCTTCTTTTGCCATTCGATTATTTCTTGTTGGTTAGTTCGCTCTGTTTAGTACCGAACAAATTCCTTTTGTTGGTGGAGCCCATGACCAGGGTTGAACTGGTGACCTCATCCTTACCAAGGATGTGCTCTACCAACTGAGCTACATGGGCATCGAGCGATAGGGCCGCCTGCCATTCAAGCCCGCCTGAAACACCAAAAAACCATCTGCCTCAACCTGTCTCCTTTAAACAACTGGAAGCCAATGGTTTAGCGATTGTTTTGCACCCCAAAAGGGAAGGGAATTTAGTTGCCTATTATCCCCTAGTCAACGATTTTTTTGAAATAGTTCCAAAAAAAA
>QOAX01000221.1 GCA_003972865.1 Verrucomicrobiota bacterium
GGAAGCCAAGGCGCTGCACCACACCTACGTCGGCACCGAGCACATCCTGCTGGGCCTGCTGCGCGAGGGCGAGGGCGTCGCGGCGCGCGTGCTGAAGAATCTCGACATCGACATCGACCAGTGCCGGCAGGAAATCCTGCACGAGCTGGATCCGAACTTCGAGGGCGACGACGGCGTCGCCGCCGGCATGGAGGAAGAGGAGTCCGGCGGGAACAAGAAACAGGTCAAGACGCCGGCGCTCAAGGCGTTCGGCCGCGACCTCACCGAGATCGCCAGGAAGGGCGAGATGGATCCTGTCATCGGCCGCGGCGACGAGATCGAGCGCGTCATCCAGGTCCTCTGCCGCCGCACCAAAAACAACCCGGTGCTGCTTGGCGAGGCCGGCGTCGGCAAGACCGCCATCGTCGAGGGACTGGCGCAGGAAGTCATCAAGGGCAACGTCCCGGAAATTTTGCGCGAAAAACGCGTCATCACGCTCGATCTCGCGCTGATGGTCGCCGGCACCAAGTATCGTGGCCAGTTCGAGGAGCGCATCAAGGCGGTGATGGACGAGATTCGCCGGGCGAAAAACGTCATCCTGTTCATCGACGAGTTGCACACCATCGTCGGGGCCGGCTCCGCCGAGGGCACGATGGACGCCTCCAACATCATCAAGCCAGCGTTGAGCCGGGGCGAGATGCAGTGCATCGGTGCCACCACCCTCAATGAATACCGCAAATATATTGAGAAAGACGCCGCCCTCGAGCGCCGCTTCCAGTCGGTCAAAGTCGAGCCGCCCTCCATCGATGATACCATCGATATTCTCAAGGGCCTGCGTCCGCGTTACGAGGATCACCACAAGATGGAACTGACCGATGCTGCCGTCATGGCCGCCGTCAGGCTTTCCGACCGCTACATCACCGGGCGTTTCCTGCCGGACAAGGCGATCGACGTCATGGACGAAGCCGGCGCGCGCGCCCGCATCAAGGCCATGACCCGTCCGCCCGAGGTCAGAAACCTCGAGTTGGTGATCGAGGAAACCCGCGCCAAAAAGGAGAAGGCCATCAAGGATCAGAAATTCGAGGAAGCCGCCTCCATGCGCGACGAGGAAAAGAAGGCCAAGGAGAACCTCGAAACCGTCCTCGGGGAGTGGAAGAAAAACAACGAGGACGCCCGCGTCAAGGTTGACGAGGATGAAATCATGTACGTCGTGGCCAAGTGGACCGGCATCCCGCTCAAGCGGATGGAACAGGGCGACGTGCAGAAACTCCTCTCGATGGAAAAGGAAATTTCCAAGGTCGTCATCGGCCAGGCATCGGCCGTCGAGACCCTCTGCAAGGCGCTGCGCCGCAGCCGCGCCGATCTCAAGGATCCCGCACGCCCGATCGGCGCCTTCATGATGCTCGGCCCGACCGGTGTCGGCAAAACACTCCTAGCCAAGAGCCTCGCCGTGAACATGTTCGGCGACAGCAAATCGCTTGTGCAGCTCGACATGTCCGAGTACATGGAAAAGTTCAACGTCTCGCGGCTCGTCGGCTCGCCGCCGGGCTACGTCGGCTACGAGGAAGGCGGCCAGTTGACCGAGAAGGTGCGCCGCAACCCCTACTCCGTCGTGCTGTTCGATGAGGTCGAGAAAGCCCACCCCGACGTCCTGAACTTGCTCCTCCAGATTCTCGAGGAGGGCAAACTGACCGACAGCTTCGGCCGGCAGGTGGACTTCCGCAACACGATCATCCTGCTCACCTCCAACGTCGGCGCCGAGCGGCTCAAGAAGGGGGCCACCATGGGCTTCACCGCCCCCGACGACGAGCAGGACTACGAGCGGATGAAGGAAAACCTCACCGAGGAGGCCAAGAAGATTTTTCGGCCCGAGTTTCTCAACCGCTTCGACGACATCGTCGTGTTCCGCTCACTGGGCAGGGGGGAACTCACACAGATTCTCGATCTCGAGTTGGAAAAGGTTCAAAAGCGACTGGCCCAGCGCAACCTCCACTTCGAGCTGGATGATGCCGCCCGTGACCTGCTGCTGGAAAAAGGCCACGATCCCACCTACGGCGCGCGCCCCATGCGCCGGGCCGTCGAGAAATACCTCGAGGATCCGATGGCCGAGGAAATCATCCGGGGCAACCTGCGCGAGGGCGAGACGATTGCCATCTCCGCCAAGGACGACCAGCTGGTCTTCACCCAAAAAAAAGCGAAAGCCAAGGACGAAGACTCCAAGGTCTCGAGCTAATCCACACATCCCGCTTGGCCAAGCGGCGGACGGATTGCGGACTCGCCACCGGCCAAGGGGATTGGTACAACGCGCCTGACTGTTCATGGGCCGTTCCGCTGACAACCCACTTAAGAACGCTTTCGCCAGCTTGGGCCGCGTCACCGTCCTGTTCCTGGATACGATGCACTCCATTTTTGCGAAGCGTTTCCGCGTCCACGACTTGGTGGAACAGCTTCACTTCATCGGTGTGAAGTCCCAGTCGGTGGTCCTGCTCACTGGCGCGTTCACCGGCATGGTGATGTGCGCCCAGTTTTACATCCAGTTTCACAAGGTGAAGATGGACAGCGCCGTGATGTCAGTGGTCAGCGTGGCCATGGCCCGCGAGCTCGGCGCGGTGTTGACGAGCCTGATGATCGCCGGCCGCGTCGGCGCAGCGATGGCCGCTCAGCTCGCCACCATGAAAGTGACCGAGCAGATCGACGCCCTCCGCACCCTTGCCACCAGCCCGGTGGACTACCTCGTGGCCCCAAGGCTGCTGGCCATGCTCATTTCGCTGCCACTGCTCACCGCCGAGGCCATCGCCATCAGCATGGTTTCCGGGATGGTGGTGGCGGTATACCTGCTCGGTCTTGATCCCGTTTTCCTGTTGAACAACATGGTCTTTTACACAGGGTCGGTGGATATCTGGATGGGGCTGATCAAGGCGTTCATCTTCGCCGGCATCATTGCCACCGTCGCCTGCCACAAGGGGATGCACTGTGGCCAGGGTGCCGAGGGTGTCGGCAAGGCCACCACTGAGGCAGTGGTCGCCGCCTCCATCTGCATCCTCGTGTCCAACTTTTTCGTGACCCTCATTCTCAACAAACTCTTGATTTACCAGGAATGATCGAAGTCTCACAACTGCACAAGAGCTTCGGCCAGCAACAGGTGCTGTGCGGGGTGAACCTGAAAATTGACCGGGGCGAATCAGTCGTCATCATCGGCGGCAGCGGCTGTGGCAAAAGCGTGCTGCTCCGGCACATCATCGGGCTGGTGCAGCCGGACGAGGGCGACGTGAAAATCGACGGCCAAAGCATCGCCGACCTTTCCGAACGCGAGCTCATCAAGGTGCGCCGCAAGTTCGGAATGCTCTTCCAGAGCTCGGCATTGTTCGACTCGCTGACCGTCGAGGAGAACGTCGGCTTCCTGCTCGACCGCGAGCAAACAATGTCCCCGGAGGCAATCCGGGAAACCGTCGCCGACGCCCTCGAGTTGGTGGATCTCGGCGGCACGCAGGGTAAGAAACCGGCCGAGTTGTCCGGCGGCATGAAAAAGCGCGTCGGGCTGGCCCGGGCCATTGTTTACAAGCCGGAGATCATCCTTTACGACGAGCCAACCACCGGACTGGACCCGGTCGTCGCCGACAGTATCGATCAACTCGTCATCAAGATGCGCGACCAATTGAAATGCACAACGATCGTCGTCACGCACGACACGCGCAGCATGCGCCGCGTCGGCAACCGCGTGATGCTGCTGCACCACGGCGAAATCCACGCCAACGGCACGCCCGATGAGATTTTCAATTCCACCGACCCGATTGTTCACAAGTTTGTCAACGGGATCGCCGATCCCAAAGATTTGGAGTTCTAATCATGAAAACAAAAACAGAATGGAAAGTCGGCCTGTTCCTGGCTATCTCGCTGGTTGTGACGGCCGCGCTGGTCATTAACTTCTCCAAGGGCACCAACCCTCTCACTAAAATCTACACGATCCATCTTACCACCAAGAACGTGGACGGCCTCGTGAAAAATGCCGTGGTGATGATGGCCGGCGTGCCGGTCGGCAAGATCAGCGCGATCCACCTCAACACCGACACCTACATCGTCACCCTCGACGCCAAGATCAAGGCCGAATACCAGATCCTCGCCGACGCCAAGTTCTTCATCGAGACCGCCGGTTTTCTCGGCGACAAATACATCGGCGTCATCCCCGGCGACAACAAGCTCCCGCCGCTCCAGAACGGCGCGACCGTCGTCTGCCAGGAATCGTTCGACCTCGTCCGTGCCGCCCGCTCGGCGACCGATCTCATGGACGAACTCAAGACCGTCGCCTCGCAAATCACCAACATCGTCAACCGCATCGACAGCAAGCTGCTCGACGAACAAACCCTCACCAACCTCGCCGCCGGCCTAAGCAACCTCCGCGAGATTTCCGCAGAAGCCTCCGCCACCATCGCCGCCGTGAACCAACTCATCCTCACCAACACGCAGCCCATTAACGCCGCCATAGAAAACGTTGTCACATTTTCCGAGCAACTCAAGGACGCGGGCACCGATCTGCGGGGCCTCATCAGCACCAACCGCGTCGTCATCGACGAGTCCTTTGCTAACATCAAGGAAACCACCGAGTCGCTCCGCAACCTCGTCGCCGCCGCCGAGCAGGGCAAGGGCCTCGCCGGCAAACTGTTCAGCGACGAGGAACTGGCCCGAAACTTTTCCATGCTCTCCAGCAACCTCGTCGATGTCAGCGCCAAGCTAAATCGCGGCGGCCTCTGGGGCATTCTCTGGGCGGACAAAAATAAAAATACGGACGACGGCAAACCCACGAAACCCAGGCCGGCCGGTGGCCGCAACCGTCGTTGATGGCCAAGCCGACGGACATCCGCGCCGCCGCCACCGAGCTTTTTTTTCTGCCGGTCGAGACTCGCGTGCCCCTCAAGTTCGGCCCCGGGACACTCACCCACGTCACCTGCGCCCGCGCACGCCTCACCGTTCGCCTGGCCTACGGCGGCAACGCCATCGGCTGGGGCGAGACCCCGCTGAGCGTCCAGTGGGTTTGGCCAAGCGCCCTGCCCTTCGAACCGCGCCACAAGGCGCTGAAGGAGTTTTGTGTCCGCTTGGCCAAGGCGTGGGCGGCGTTCGACGCGCTTGGCCACCCGCTCGAGTTGGGCCATGACTTCCAGCAAGCGGTACTGCCCGGGCTGCTCGAGGCCTTCAACGCCGACAGCCCCGCCGGCGAACCGATGCCGTGGCTGGCCGCGCTCGTCTGCTGCTCGCTCTTCGACATCGCGCTGCACGACGCGCTTGGCCAAGCGCTTAGACGCCCAACTTACGAGACCTACTCCGCCGAATTTCTCAGCCGCGACCTTGGCCAATTTCTCGAGCCGGCCGACGGCTCGGACGCCAAGTTCGCCGGGCGGTTCCCGGATGAGTTTCTCGCCGCTGACCCGCCGAAATCGATGCCGGCGTGGCACCTCGTCGGCGGGCTCGATCCGCTCGACGAAAGCGAGTTGACCGGCGACGAGCCGGACGACGGCTACCCCGTGCTACTCGCCGACTGGATTCGCACCGACGGCCTCACCTGCCTAAAGGTCAAGCTGCGCGGCAACGACGCCGGCTGGGACTACGAGCGCCTGGCCAAGGTCGGCGCGATCGGCATCGGGCACGGTGTCCTCTGGCTGACCGCCGATTTCAACTGCACCGTCACCGACCCCGCGTACGTGAACGAAATCCTCGATCGGCTCGCCGCCGAGCAGCCGCAACTTTACGGGATGATCCTCTACGTCGAGCAGCCGTTCCCGTACGAGCTCGAGACGCACCGCATCGACGTGCACAGCGTCTCCGCCCGCAAGCCGTTGTTCCTCGACGAGAGCGCGCACGATTGGAAGCTGATCCGGCTCGGCCGCGAACTCGGCTGGAGCGGTGTCGCGCTCAAGACCTGCAAGACGCAGACCGGCGCGATCCTCAGCGCCTGCTGGGCCAAGGCACACGGCATGACGCTGATGGTGCAGGACCTCACCAACCCGATGCTGGCGCAGATTCCGCACGTGCAATTGGCCGCGCGAGTCGGCACGATCATGGGCGTCGAGACGAACAGCATGCAGTTTTACCCGGAAGCATCAGCGGCAGAGGCCATGGTGCACGGTGGGATTTATCGGCGGCGCGACGGACGGATCGATTTGAGCACGCTCACCGGGCCGGGTTTCGGCTATCGGCTGGAGGAAATCGACCGCGACCTGCCGGAACCGGCGGCCGCTTTCGGAGAAGGCTGATGAGTGACGGACGCAAAACCGTCCTGCTGATTGCCGGCGAAGCCAGCGGCGACACGCTCGGTGCGGAGCTGATAAAGGCCATGCGCGCCGAGCCGGGCGGCGACGCCATCGACTTCATCGGCGCGGGCGGCCCGAAGATGGAAGCCGCAGCGCTGCGCCCGGAGTTCGACCTGAGCGAGCACGCCATGGTCGGCATCTGGGAGGTGCTGAAAAACTATTTCAAGTTCCGCCGCCTGTTCCGCCACCTGTTCGAGTTGGCGACCCGGCGTGAACCGGACGTCATCGTTCTGATCGACTATCCCGGCTTCAACCTGCGCTTCGCCAAGGCCATCCGCCGATACAAGGTACAGGGCGGCGGCGCGTTCAGTGAGTGGCAGCCGAAAATCATCTGCTATGTGTCGCCACAGCTCTGGGCGTGGAAGGAGGGGCGCGTGCACCAGATCGCGAAGGACATCGACCTGATGCTCTCCATCTTCCCGTTCGAGAAGGAGTGGTACGCCGAGCGCGTACCGGAGTTTCCGGTCGAGTTCGTCGGCCACCCGCTCGTCGATCGTTTCCCCTTGGCCAAGCCGGACGACGCGGCTGTGCCGCTCGATCCGGACCTGTTTACCGAGCAACCCACCGTGCTGCTGCTGCCCGGCAGCCGGCGGCGCGAGATCGACAAACACCTGCCCGTGATGCTCGAGGCGACGGTGATCTTTTCTGAAAAAATCAAGATCCGACTCCGCATGGTGTTGCCCAGCGACGAGATGCTCGAGTTGGCCAGGCGCCACATCCCGACCGGTACCGACATCGACCTGCAGGTCGGCGGCTTGGCCAAAGCGCTTGGCCGGGCGAGCCTCGCCATCGCCTCCTCCGGCACGGTGACGATGGAGTGCGCCTGGTTCCGCGTGCCCACCGTCGTGCTCTACAAGACCAGCCCGCTGACCCACGCGCTTGGTCGGATGCTGCTGAAAGTGGATTACCTCGCCATGCCCAACCTTCTCGCCGGCGAGGAGCTGTTCCCCGAGTTCATCCAGTCGGCCGCCAACGCCGACAACCTCGCCGAGGCCAGCCTGCGGCTGCTGCGGGACAGAGGCGAACGCACCCGCATCCTCGACGGCCTCGACCGGGTCGCCGCCCAACTCGGCGAAAGCGGAGCCGCCACCCGCGCCGCTCAAGCCGTGCTCGGCACGCTCAATGTTAAGTGACACACGCTCGCTTCTCGACCGGAGACATCGGGTTGCTTAGGGTTTCGCGCAGGCATGGTTCAGTATCTTGATCTTTTGCGGCTGGTTTTGAATGACGGCAAGGCCAAGGGCGACCGCACCGGCACGGGAACGTTGTCGGTGTTCGGGGCGCAGGCCCGGTTTCCAGTCGCCGAAACCTTCCCCGTGCTTACGACGAAGAAGCTGCATTTGCGCTCGATCATCCACGAACTTCTCTGGTTCCTAAAAGGCGACACGAACATCCGCTATCTCAACGACAACGGGGTCACGATTTGGGACGAGTGGGCGGACGAGAACGGCGACCTCGGCCGGGTGTACGGCGCACAGTGGTGCGACTGGCGCACGCCGGACGGCGGCTCGGTGAACCAGGTCGACAGGCTCATTGACGGAGTGAAAAACAACCCGGACAGCCGGCGCCACATCATCAGCGCGTGGAACGCCGCCGAGCTGGACCAGATGGCGCTGACACCGTGCCACGCTCTGGTGCAGTTTAACGTGTGCGACGGGGAGTTGAGCTGCCAGTTGTACCAGCGCAGCGCCGACCTGTTTCTCGGCGTGCCGTTCAACATCGCGTCGTACTCGCTGCTGCTGCTGATGGTGGCGCAGGTGTGCGGACTGAAGCCGGGCGAGTTCATCCACACGTTCGGCGATCTGCACCTGTATTCGAATCATCTTGACCAAGCCAAGCGGCAACTCGAGCGCGAGCCGAGGTCGCTGCCGCAGATGGTGATCAATCCGGACGTGGACAACATTTACTCGTTTCAATACGACGACTTTGAGTTGCAGAATTACGATCCGCATCCGGCGATCAAGGCGCCGATCGCCGTTTGACTGATGGCAGACCTGCCCTTCAAGGCCATCGCGGCGATGTCGCTGAACCGGGTGATCGGCTCCGGCAACACGATCCCGTGGCATTTGCCGGAGGACTTCGAGTGGTTCAAGCGGACGACGATGGGGCACGTGTTGGTGATGGGGCGCAGGACGTTCGAGTCGATCGGCCGCCCGTTGCCGGGCCGCGAGACGATCGTGCTCACGCGCAGCGCCGAGTCGATTCCCGGTGTCCGCACGATTGGCAGTCTTGACGCGCTTGGCCAAGCGTACGATCTCGGCGCCCGGACGATTTTCATCTGCGGCGGCGCACAGGTTTACGGCGAGGCGCTTGGCCAATGTTCCGACCTTTTCCTCACGGTGGTGAAGCGTGACGTCGAGGGCGACGCCTTTTTCCCCGAGTTTGAGCCGATGTTCGATGCCGGGGAGACGCTCCGCGAGTCGGACGACTTCGACATCGTCCACTATCGTCGGCTTGGCCAAGCGGGCGGCGGTTGACTTGGCCTTGGCCAATCGGTAGCTTTTGCCCGGAATGTTAGCAACCGGAACCCAGATGACCCCGCTTCCGGACGCCCCCGTCACTCAGGAGACAACCGCCGAATGGCAAGAAATCGCCCTGTCGGTGGCGCCGTTCCTCGACGGGGTTCAGCAGGAATTGGCCGGTCAGGTCGCGGCGTTCGATCCGGAGATCGCGCCGTACGCGGAGTACGCTCTGGCCAACCAGGGCAAGCAGTTGCGCGCCACGCTGACTGGCCTGGCGGCGAATTGCGCCGGCGGCTGGAACAATTCCGCCGTCAAGGCTGCGGTGATCATCGAGATGGTGCACCTGGCCACCCTGCTGCACGACGACATCATGGACGGCGCCGAGTTTCGGCGCAACCGCCCGACGCTCGCCCGCAAGTGGGACAACACCACGGCGGTGCTCGTCGGCGACTGCCTGTTCGCGAACGCCTTGAGACTGGCGGCCGAGTTCCCGACCACGGATGTCTGCCGCGCCGTCTCCACCGCCACACGCACGGTATGCTCCGGGGAGATTCTTCAGAACAACCATCAGGGTAACCTCGCGCTTGGCCAGGCGGAGTATTTCAAAATGCTCCGGATGAAAACCGGCGAGTTGTTTGCGCTCGCCTGCGAACTGGGCGGCTCGCTCGCCGGGGGCGACCCGCGTGAGACGCGGGCGCTGCGCGAGTACGGCATGGCACTGGGCACGGCCTATCAGGTTTACGACGACTGCCTCGACTTGTTTGGCTCCGAGGCCGAGGCCGGCAAGTCGCTGGGTACCGACATCGCCAGCGGCAAGGCCACGCTGCCGGTGATCCTGCTTTGCGAACAGGCCGGGCCTGAAATCGCAACCCAGCTTGGCCAAATGATCGGGCGCTGGGACGCCGGCCAATTGAACATTCTGCGAGGCTGGCTGTCGGAGTTCAATACATTGGAACAATCCCAGTCCAGCCTGGAGTCGTGTCTTGCCGACGCCCGCGAAGCGCTGGGCGCGGTCGGGGATTCCGGCCACCGTGATGCCCTCGAGGAACTGACCCGCTTTCTGGCGCAACAATCGGTGGGGCTGGGTGTTGGTTGAATACCGGGTCAACCCAGATGCTGGAATCCCCTTCCACCGTTTCCCCGGCCAAAGGTGGCGAGACCATGCCGGAATGGAATGAGCAGGAGTACGTGAGCCGCGCCCGGAGTGGCGACATGGAGGCTTGCGACGCCCTGGTTCGCCAGTATCAGGAACGCATCTACGCCACCATCTACCACATGACCTCGAACCACGAGGACGCCGCCGACCTGGCGCAGGAAACCTTCATCAAGGCGTTCCGAAAGATTCAGAATTTCAAGGGAGACTCCGCGTTCTTCACGTGGCTCTACCGCATCGCCGTCAACAACACGATCAACTTTATCCGCTCGAAACGCCGGCGCGTGATCCTGAGCATCAACCAGATGGACGAGGAATGGGACAGCGGCGAGGAGCTGCTTGGCCTGGTCTCGAAAGACACCCCGCAACGGGAGATCGCCCGCCACGAGCTTCAGGGAATCTTGAACGCCGCCATGCAAAAACTGTCTCCAAACCACAGGCTGGTGGTCACGCTGCACGACGTGCAGGGTCTGCCGCACGAACAAATCAGCGAGATCATGGATTGCAACACCAACACCGTCCGCACACGACTGCACTACGCCCGCAAACAACTGCAGGCGCACCTCTCTGACTACCTGAAACAGTGACTGAACCCGACCCAACAGAATTTGACAAGCTGCAGAAACTGCTGGCTTCAAAGAAAGAGGAAAAACCGCAGGACGGTTTTTTTGACCGGTTCTCCGACCGGGTTCTGACGAGGCTTGAGGAGCCCGCGCCCAAGCCGACGCTATGGGAGCGGCTCAACGACCAGGTCGATCCCTTCCGGGCGGCGGCGGCGATCTTTGCCGTTGTCATCGGTGCAGTGCTACTGTTTTACTTGGATGAAGGCTCCAACTTGGCCGAGACCGGGCATGAACCGCTTGGCCAAGCCGGTGACGAAACATTGGCCGACCCGGCTGCACCCGGTGGTTCGGCGACCAAGGCTTCGACACTTGGCCAAGGGCAGAACACGCTGGCCGGCAGCGGCCTGCCGCTGAATAAAAGCTCGGCAGAGCCGCCGCGCATCCTCATGAACCCGGGCGCGGGACTGGCGACCCGGCCGGCCAAGGTCGACCCCTCCTTCTACCGGGACAAGTCCGCCTCCAATACCGTCTACACACCGAAATAAAAAGCAGCCAATCGCCTGGCTGCTTTCTGTGAAACTTTCGTGTCGCCCCGTTAATAGCGCGTGAAGACAAACACGTCTCTTCCGGATCGGACATGCAGCCGGCCCTTCACGATGGTTGTCTTGAGCTTGCCGGGTCGAACAGGCCATTCGGCTCTCACGCTCATGCTCAGGAATTGAGCTTCCTTGCTCAGCTCGACCTTGTCCTGCCTGACGCTGACCTGGTAACGGATGCCTGAACCTTCCCATTCGCCGGAGCCGATCTGGATGCGCTTTCCACGGAGCATGCTTTGGTTGAGCTGCGTGGGCAGCCAGATGGGATTCGTGGCCTGAATCCAGGTCAGCATCCGTCTTACTTCTTCAAGATTGCCCTGATTGTTCCCCTGTCCCTCCTGCGTTCCGTATGTTTCTTCAAATCCAACAGGCTGACTATAACCTCTGGGCTGGCCGGGCGTAGTGCCTCCTCCGTAGCCCGACCCGTAACCGAAGGAATCGTCCTCCACTTCCCCCTCATCGACTGCCTTTTGGTAGGCTGCTCGCAGTTTTTTGAGGACCTGGTCGTAGGCACCGGCAACGGACAGGCCATTGACGCGGATCTGGTTTTGATCCGCCTCCGGCCAGATCTGCAGCGTCGCCCGCCGCATCTTGCCTACCGTGGCCTGTATGCCCCTCATCTCATCCACTGTAATGGAAGTGCGGGTTTTTTTATTCTCACGCAGGGAAACATTCGGGGCAAACTTCCAGCGACCAACAATGGCATTCCTGCCGTAAAGCTTCGACTTGCCACCCTCCTCAGGGTCCGTGCTGAAGAAGCCCCGGATGTCCTTCATGAACGCCAATAGCTTCTTTTCCTCATCAGAATTTGGCTTGATCACCTTCAATTCCTCATACCGGGTGTTGACGGCGGAAACCACCTCACTGTTGCCCAGTAAACCGGTTAATGATGGCGATCCTTCCTTCCACATTTCATAAAGCGAATCACCACTGCCACTATCGCTGCCATCCCCACTGCCATAATCAGTCCCATAGTCACCCTGCTCCCCTTCCTCCTCTTCCTCCTCTTCCTCCTCAATTCCCAGCAAACCCTTGACCTCCTCGGTTTCCGCCAGGGCGTAAAAGCCCGGATAGGCTTTCATGTGTTCCTCCAGAGCGCTGGCTCGATTCTGCAAAAACAGGGTCAAGGTGTCGCGAACCTCGTAGTGCAGTTCCGGCGTGTTGTCGTAGGCGGCCGCCAGCTTGACGAACGGCGTGCTGTCGAGTTGCTCGCGTGCCTCGTTCAACGTCCTCAGCGGCCAGGGATCCGAGTTGTGCTTGAACGGCAGCGTGAAATTGCCCAGCTGGTAAATGAGTGTCAGCGCCATCACCGAGTAAACGGTCGCCGTGACCAGGCCCACGCACAGCCCGAACTTGCGGTTCATGGTCTTGAAGTTTTCCAGCCGGTACTCCTCCCACTGGGCCTCCAGCCGTTTGCGCACCATGATGCTCGTCACGATGCCGATGATGGAGAAAATCACCACGAGGGTAATGAAACCGGCCACGACCGGCGCGGCGCGGTTCCAAAACGGATTTCCTTCTTGAACGCCAATAGCTTCGATCGGCCACCATTTGTCGCCCATCC
>QOAX01000030.1 GCA_003972865.1 Verrucomicrobiota bacterium
CTCCGGAAAACCGTGCCGATGCCATGCCGTTCTTGGAGTGTCTGGTCGCCACCATGATGGCGAAAACCTAACGTTCAGCGCGGTTTTTGCAAATGGAATAAAGGGTGTACGGCTTAGGAACCCGTCGCCGATTCGGTAGAAAACAACCCCAAAAAAAGAATCCGGGGGGACCAGGTTGATGAAACCTGCAGCCCCCCCGGGGATAATTCGAGCTAGCAATGTTAGAGTTTGTAGAAATCCACGACAGCGCTTGCGAGCCCACGCCGTGCGAAACGAGGGGAAAATTACAGATCAAACCCAGCTAGTCAATATTTTTTTAAAAAATGAAATTATGTTTTGAGGGCTTTTCCCAAGGGAAAACTGCCTATTCCAGTGCCCTCGGCAGGTAGCCCACCGAGGTCTGGATGGAGTGGGTGCAGGAACACCCCGCGCTCGTCTCCGGCGCGAGCAGCATCCCGCCCGCCGGGATCAACCCCAGCCAGCACCCGCTGCGGATGCCCTCGAACTGGCTGCGTTTGTTTGTGTCGAGGTTCCACATGCCGTGGAAGTAGTGCCGGAAAAACATGCTGTGACTGCTCGCCGACATCGTGCCGCAGCCGCGCCTCTCCGGCAGGTCGTCGCGCAACTCCCTGCCGGTCTCCAGGTCGAACGCCCACTGGTCGGAGTAATACGTACCGCCGATCACCACCGGGTGTTGCAGGTGGCCGCTGTGGTGATCCTTGCCCGCTTCGTGGTGATCCTCCCAGAGCAGGCTACCCGGCGGGACGAATGTCCGCTCGCCATCCTTTGCCTCCACTGCCTTCTCCACGGCGGCGATGGCGTACGTGTGAAAATGCTTGTCCTTGTCGGTGCCGGTGGCCACGAGCGTGCCGTTGGCGTAAACCAGGTATGTCATGTACTGCAACTTGGAGAAGTCGTGCGCGCGATCCCACTTGGGTTGGCCGGTGCGGAGATCGATCGCGACGAGATGTTGGTCGCCCAGTTGCTGAATGGGCTGAATGCCTCCGGCCTTCGCAATAGCCACCGGAGCGCGACTCTCAATGAAATAAATGACGCCGTCACCGATGGTGATGGTCGAATTGACAATCGCCCCGCTATTGTACTCCCAGGCACGCTCACCGCCCTTCGGGTCGATCCCAAAAAGCCGGTCGCTGGTGACCCGGCTGATGTCTGACACTTCAAAATTCTCAAACCACTGCCCGTCGTCACCGAGATACACCGTTCCTTTTTTCACCCGACTGCCGATCAACATGCCGTCGGTTGTCGCGAGATAGGACCAATCGTGATGTTCCCCGTCGGAAACCGGAAAGCGCTCCGCTCGTTCCCCGGTCGCGCCGTCGATTCCGATGCAGTAACGGCCCTGCACGAGATAAAGCCGGTCCCCGGCCGCGACCATGTTGCTGCTGTCTCGCGGGATGTTGGTGCGGCGCATTTCCGGGCTGGAGAAGCTCCACAGCACCGTGCCGTTGTAGGCGTCCAGTCCGAACAACATCCGGTCGCCTTGTACGAAGAGACGGCCGTTGACTGACAGCGGTGCGGGGTTGCGCGGGCCACGATCCGGCATCGGGCGCGGGCCCGGCTCGCCCCACCACTTGACGCCCATCTCGCCTTTCACGAGGTCGTCGCCGCTGCATGAGGTGTTTTGCGCGTTGCCATATTGGTGGCTCCATTCGCCGGCGCCGGCCAGGCGCGGCCGCACATGGACGAGCCAGCGCGCCTCGCCTTTATCGGATCGAACCAGGCGACTCCCCGCTTGGCCAAGCCAACGCCGCGCTTGGCCAAGGTCATTCGCTTGGCCAAGCACCAGCGTGCCGCCGGATGGCACGAGGCTGCGCACTGCCTCGGCGCCGCTCGCAGGCGGCAATTGGCCCTCGAGCAAATGCCGCTCCGAGACGATCAGGTTGAACAGCATTGGCCCGAGTATCCGGTCGCCCAGCGAGCCCTCCGTCACTGAGGCGCGGACACCGTAAACGCCCGCCTCGTCAAGGGTGGCACGGATTTGCCTCACTCTGGCGGCGTCCTGCTCCAGGACCACGACTTGCAGATCGGATTTGCGAACCAGCTCCAGCGCGAGGCTGCCGTCCACCCCGCCAAGTACCAGGCAGTACCCGGCGCGCGCATCGGCCAACTCGAGGATTTGATCGGCCGCCGCAGAGAGCTTGGTCCCACCCGGCAATGCCGCCTGGCCAAGCGGCGCGTCGGGGAGCCGATAGTAAAAAGAGGAATCGAACCTGTACGGCCTGCTTTGAACCTGCCGCCCCCCGGCAGTGCCGAGGATCCGGTAATTGTATTCCCCGTCCGGCACGAGGTCGCGAACCGTTACCAAATGCCGCCTGCCCTGCTGCCTGCCGGACAAGTCCACCGATTTGCCGCTCGGCATCGACCAACGGACACGGCCGACCATCGGCTCGTCCACTTCCCAACTGATCGTTGCCGTCGTGCGATCCACCCAGTCAACAAACGGGCCGTAGGCGATCGCGAGTGACTGCGGCTTGGGCACCGGCTTGGGAAAGGAGTCGCGCTTGGCCAGATGCCGCTCGGCAACCTTCGCGGCGGCAGAGGCTCTCCCAAGGATGCGCACCTCGTGCAACCGCCCTGTCATGGAGAACAACTCGTCGTCGTCCTGGTAGGCGCCAATGGTCAGCCATGCCTTTGGCGGGTAAACAATCGCGCCCCTTTGTTCCATCGACTCACCGGCCAACTCGCCATCAACGTAAAGCCGCTGCGCCGTGCCGTCATAAACGCCGACGACGTGATACCACCGACCCGGCTCGAAAGCCCGATCCGCAGTCAGGTAAGTCAACGACTTGTGACCCTCCGTGTTGACCGCGAAACAGAACCGGTCCTTGCGGTAGCCAAGCAGCCAGCCTTTTTCGTATGCGCCGTTGTCCTGCAGCGCGCCGACGATGCCGCCCCACTCCATAGGTTTCCCGATGCTCACCCACGCCTCGAGGGTCAGTTGCTGGTTGGGCAAATCAAGGTTCGAAATGTTTGAGGAAATCTCGATGCGCGAACGTTGGCCGGAAAACTCAGCGTGGCTTGGGGCCGGCGAATCAACAAAACGCACCGAACGGCCGATTCCCTCCGGCACACCGTCAGGACCGGTCAACGCCTTGAGCGTGTTGCCTTCGAGCCGGCCGGGCTCAAGCAGCCAATGCGCGAAAACGTCCCCACCCTCATCCGCATTGGCCACGCGCAACCCTCCACCAGCACAGGCGAACACCATCGCCAAACAACCCAATGGACGCACTCCTATGGACACAACGCAGCAACTGTTGCGAATTCTCCGAATCGCTGCCAGCCTTTTATTGCACGCGCTGGAATTGCCTCCGGCACTGTTTTCCCGCACAATGGACGCATGCCAAACACGTTTGGCCATCTGTTCCGCATCACCACTTGGGGCGAATCCCACGGCGGCGGCGTTGGCGTGGTGCTCGACGGCTGCCCACCGCAGCTCGAGCTCGACGAGTCGGACATCCAGCCCGACCTCGACCGGCGGCGACCCGGCCAGTCCAAAATCGTCACCCCACGCGACGAGGCTGACCGCGTGCAGATCCTCTCCGGCACCTTCGAGGGCAAAACACTGGGCACGCCCATCATGATGATGGTGCACAACAACGATTTCCGACCCGAGGCATACGCCGAGATGAAAACCAAGTTTCGCCCCTCGCACGCCGACTACACCTACCAGCAGAAGTTCGGCTTCCGAAACTGGCAGGGTGGCGGACGCTCCAGCGCGCGCGAAACCATCGGCCGCGTCGCCGCCGGTGCCGTTGCCAAAAAACTTTTGAAACAACGCTTCGGCGTCGAGGTGCTCGCCTATGTGAAGCAGGTCAAAAAAATCGTCGCCTACGTGAATCCCGACAAGGTCAAGTTGCGCGACGTCGAGGCCAACATCGTCCGCTGCCCGGACATAGCCGTCGCCGACAAGATGATCCGCCTGATCGAGCGCACGCGCAAAGCCGGTGACACCGTCGGCGGCTTGATCGAGGGCGTGGCCCGCGGCCTGCCGGTTGGCTGGGGCGACCCGGTGTTCGACCGCCTCGAGGCCGACCTGGCCAAGGCCATGCTCAGCCTCCCCGCGTCAAAGGGTTTTGAAGTCGGCTCCGGCTTCAACGGCATCACCATGACCGGCCGCGAGCACAACGACCCCATGCGATCCAGGCGCGGCAAAGTGAGCACGACAAAAAACGACTCGGGCGGCGTGCAGGGCGGCATCTCCAACGGCGAGACCGTTCACTTCCGCGTCGCCTTCAAGCCGGTGGCCACCGTCATGCACGAGCAGGACACCGTCAATGCGCAGTTGAAAAACACGACCCTCAAGGGCCGCGGCCGCCACGATCCATGCGTCCTCCCGCGCGCCGTCCCGATGATCGAGGCCATGACCGCCCTCGTGCTGGCCGATCACGCCCTGCGTCACCGCGCCCAAAATGAGTGGTAGCCTAAGGAATAGATTGTGGGGGGGGGAGTGCCCGTTGATCTTTAACAGCAGTTTCCTTGCAGCGAGGGTAACCTAATCTCTTTTTCTGCCATATCCTTGCAGTGAGCGTTAAAGTTGGCAACCGGAGAGACGACAGGGGGACTGTCGACTGGCTAAGTTCCAGGCACGGATACGGCATTTCAACGCACTTGATTTCCCTCCCGGCATAGCCCACGTTTCCTGGGCTAACTCTGGAGGACGCCCGCTGATGAATTGGCATCCAAAAAATATTTTTACTGCGGTGCTGCTTATGTCCCTTGGCCAAGCCGCCGTCTTTGGCGGGGAGCAGCCACCCAGGCCCGAATCGGAGCTGTTTGATTTTTGGTCGCTCATGCCAATCGTCAAACACACCCCGCCCGCGCTTGGCCAAACGGATTGCGGCTGGGCGCGGAATCCGATCGACCACTTCATCGCCGCCAAGCTGGGCGAAAAGAACCTCACGCACTCCGGCGAGGCCAGTCGGCAGACGCTGATCCGCCGGGTGTACTTCGACCTGCTTGGTCTCCCGCCGACACCGGCTGAAATCGAGGCGTTCGTGCAGAAGCCCGACCCGTTGGCCTACGAAAAACTGGTCGAAAAACTTCTCGCCTCGCCGCGCTACGGCGAACGCTGGGCGCGCCACTGGCTCGACGTCGTCCACTACGGCGACACGCACGGCTACGACAAGGACAAGCTCCGGCCCAACGCCTGGCCGTACCGCGACTATGTCATCCGAGCCTTCAACGGCGACAAGCCGTACGGACGGTTTGTGCGCGAGCAGGTGGCCGGTGACGCGCTCCACCCTGACACCCGCGACGGCATCGAGGGCACCGGGTTCATCGCGGCCGGCCCGTGGGATTTCATCGGCCACGCCGAGGTGCCGGAGACCAAGCTCGACGGCCGGATCGCCCGCAACATCGACCGCGACGACATGGTGAAAAACACGATGAACACCTTCATCAGCACAACGGTGCAGTGCGCCCGCTGCCACGACCACAAGTTCGACGCCGTCAACATGACCGACTACTACCGGATGCAGGCCGTCTTTGCCGCGCTCGACCGCGCCGACCGCGAGTATCATCCCGACCCGAAAACTGCCAGGCAACTTGCCGAACTCAGAGCCGAAATTGAAAAGCAACAGTCGGCGCTCAAGGCCGTCGAATCGGAAATCAAAGACAGGGGAGGCACCGAACTCGCCGACCTCGACCAGCAACTGCGCGGCCTTCGTGAACGTAGCAAAATAAAGAAACGCCCGGAGCACGGCTACCACAGCCAGATTGTCGCGGGGCAGGACACCACCAAGTGGGTGCAGGTGGACCTTGGCCAGGCGCAGGCCGTCAAACAAGTCACCCTCATCGGCACGAGCGACAGTTTCAACAACATCGGCGACGGCTTCGGCTTCCCGGTGCGCTATAAAATCGAGGCGTCGAGCGACGCGGCATTCGAGAGCAACGTCACGGCTGTCGCCGACAAATCCAAGGCCGATGAATCCAACCCCGGCATCAAGCCGCAACATTTCAAGACGGATCACCTCGAGGGGCGATACATCCGCATCACCGCCACCAAGCTGGCCAAGCGCAGCAACGACTTTATCTTCGCCTTGGCCGAACTCCGTGTGCTCAACGCCAGCGGCGACAACCTCGCCAAAGGCAAAACCGTCACCGCGCTCGACTCCATCGAGGCGCCGGTCCGCTGGCGCAAAAGCAACCTGGTGGATGGGCTGTATCCCGGCCAAGCGGCTGATCCCGCTGCCGCGAATAAACTAGAAGTTGTTGAAGCCCAACGGGATAACTTGACCCTATCCATCCTCTCCGGCGAACTCGACGACAAGCGCCAGGCCGCAAAGGCCGGCTTGGCCAAGGCCGAAGTGGCGCTCAAAAAACTGCCCAAGCCGAGGCGCGTTTACGCCGGCACTGTGTATAAGGGCAGCGGCGCGTTTCGGGGAACCGGCAACGAGGGCGGCCAGCCCCGCACCATCCGAGTGTTGCACCGAGGCGACATGGCCCAACCGCGCGGGGAAGTCGGCCCCGGCACGGTGCGCCTGGCCAAGCACGACGCCGGCACGTTCGAACTCTCCACCACGCACAAGGAAAGCGACCGTCGCATCGCCCTCGCCCATTGGCTGACGAAAAAAGATCACCCGCTCACGTGGCGTTCCATCGTCAACCGCATTTGGCAATACCACTTCGGCACCGGCATTGTCTCCACGCCAAACGACTTCGGTCGCATGGGCGCACAACCCACCCACCCCGAGTTGCTCGACTGGCTCGCCGCTGAGTTTCGCGACAGCGGCCAGTCGATCAAGCAGCTGCACCGGCTCATCCTCACCAGCGCCACCTACCGGCAGTCATCCAAATCCGTCGCCGCGCATGAAACGATTGACAGCCAAAACCGAACCCTCTGGCGCATGAACCGCCGGCAACTCGAGGCCGAGGCGTTGCGTGACACCGTTCTGCAGGTCGCAGGCAAAATGAACAACCAGATGTACGGCCCAGGCTTTCGCGACTTTGTCCTTGAGCATCCCGAGCACTCACCGCATTACGAGTATCACAAGCACGACCCGGAGGACGTGAAGATTCATCGCCGCTCCGTTTATCGCTTTTTGGTTCGCTCGCAGCAGCAACCGT
Source organism: Verrucomicrobiota bacterium (assembly GCA_003972865.1). Classification (GTDB taxonomy): domain Bacteria; phylum Verrucomicrobiota; class Verrucomicrobiia; order Limisphaerales; family UBA1096; genus UBA1096. Next base: position 7,087 of record QOAX01000030.1, read on the forward strand.
TCATGAGCACGCTCAACTGCGCCGACCCCTCGCAGCAGGTGGCCAGGCGTGACGACGCCATCACCGCCCTGCAATCGCTGGCGCTGCTCAACAACAAACTGATGGTGTCCATGGCCAGTCACTTCGCCAGCGACGTTGAGCAAACTCACACCGGCCACGCGGCCGCGGTGAGTGAGGCATTCTTCCGCGCTATCGGCCGCGCGCCGACTTCGGAAGAGGCCTCCGACCTTGTTGCCTACGCCGGCAAGCACGGCTTGGCCAATGCCTGCCGCCTACTGTTCAACCTCAACGAGTTTTCCTTTGTAGACTAATCATGAATCCATACTCCAGCATACCCAACAACCCAGCGCTTGGCCAAGCGCAAAGCCGGCGTGATTTTCTCTGGCGCTCGGGCGGTGGGTTGGGGGGCATCGCCCTCGCCGGCATGCTCGGACGCGACGGGGTGCTTGCAGACACAGCGGCGACCCGCCAGCCGGTCGGCCTGCACCACGCGCCAAGGGCCAAGCGAGTGATTCAGTTGTTCATGGGCGGCGCAGCAAGTCATTTGGACTTGTTCGACTACAAGCCGGAACTCATCAAACGCGACGGTGAGAAATGGGATCCCGGCGAAACCATCGAATTATTCCAAAGTTCACCCGGCAAAACGTTCAAGTCGCTTTGGGAATGGTCACAACATGGTCAATGCGGCAAGCCGCTGACCTCCATCGTTTCGGAGCTTGGCCAATGCGTCGACGACATGGCGTTCATTCACAATGTCGTCGGTAAAACCGGCGTTCACAGCCAGGCCACCTACCTGCAGGCGACCGGCTTTCAGCGGCCGGGGTTTCCCGGCATGGGCGCTTGGGTGAGCTACGGCTTGGGTAGCCTGAACGACAATCTGCCAACCTTCGTCGTTTTGCCGGATCATCGTGGATACGCCTCAAACGGACCGAAAAACTGGAGCTCCGCTTTTCTCCCGGCTGCGCACCAGGGCACCACACTGTTCCCCGGCCGCGCCAATCCGATCGCCGATCTTTACCCGCCCAAGGACTCGTTCGTGACAAAAATGAGCGAGGCAGACACGCAGTCACTCTTGGATAAATTTAACCGTGCCCACGCCGAATCTCGCGAGGCAGATTCGCGACTCGACGCCCGCATCAAGTCGTACGAACTCGCCGCGCGCATGCAATTGAGCGCACCCGAAGCGCTCGATATCTCCGGCGAACCCGACCACATCATGCGGCTCTACGGCCTCGATCATAATGTTAAGACCTGGCCCAAGGAGATCAACGAGATCGAGGAAATCGACTACTTTTCACGCAAGTGCGTTGTAGCCCGCCGACTGCTCGAGCGCGGTGTGCGTTTCGTGCAGATTTGGTCTGGCAACGACAACGGTTTCCCCCGCCGCAACTGGGACTCTCACGAGGATATCAAGCGCGACCATGGACCCCTGGCCCGCGGTATGGCACGTGGTACGGCGGCGCTCATTCTCGACCTCAAGCAACGCGGCATGCTGGACGACACGCTCATTCTCTGGACTACCGAGTTTGGCCGGATGCCGTGCGCACAGGGCAGCAAAGGCCGAGACCACAATCCGTTCGTGTTCACCAACTGGCTTGCTGGAGGCGGAATCAGTGGCGGTGTGACTCATGGCGAAAGTGACCAATGGGGCTTCCGCCCGGCCGACCGCAACAACGCAACCTCCTGTCACGACATCCACGCGACGATTCTGTATCTGTTGGGAATCGAGCACGAACAGTTGACCGTACGCCACGACGGGATTGACCGCCGACTAACCGACGTCCATGGTCACGTCATCCAGGAAATTCTGGCCTGAACGAGCTTATGAAAACCAAACTTAACCGAAACGGTTTCACCCTCATCGAGTTGCTGGTCGTGATCGCGATCATCGCCATTCTCGCCGCCCTGCTGCTGCCGGCTTTGGCAAAAGCCAAGCAGTCCGCCGTCAAGACCCACTGCGCCAGCAACATGAAACAGTGGGGAATAGGAACGATGATGTATGGCGGTGACAATGACGATTACTTCCCAGATAATACAAGAGGCCAGCACACCAGTTGGGTCAGCAAGGAAGTCGCCGACTTTTGGGAAAAGTACATCATGCCTCAAAAGTTTGATTCTAAGAAAAAAAAGAAGGACCGAGGGCATGTGATTTTCTGCCCTTCTGATGAGTGGCATCGCGAGGCGGATCTGTGGCGAAACAGCGCCACACAGTATCCCATTCTCACGGGTTATTTCTGGCTGCCACACCGTTTACTCAACTCGTGGGGGTATAACGTCAACGGTTTGGAAGCCAAGGCCAACAAGGGTATAGCCGGTTGGCATTCCCGAAAAAAAATCAACCAAGCCATTTTTCCGGGATCGCCTTCACAAATCCCAACCTTGATTGATCGAATACAGGGTTTCGGATCCTTTGGCGGTGGCAAGTTAAGGATGAGCAACTGGTACACACAATCCGGTGGGAAAAACATTCCAACGGCCAACCACCCAACCGGCCCCAAAGGTGAACCTCCCGGCGGCAACTTTCTCATGACCGACGGTCATGTTGAGTGGTACAAGTTGAACCAAGTCGAGGTGGGCTCCAACGGCGGCAGTTGGCAATGCATCTACAAGATGCCACTGGGCGACCAGTAATTCCCCAACATGCCTTATCTGTGTCGTTGTCTGTATCTGTTACAGGTCACGTTTTTTGCGCTTAGCCAAGCGGAAGCCAACGCGGATCCGCTCCTGGCCAAGGGCTGCTCCGTGCACTTTGCAACCGTCACGGAAGCCAGAGAGCGGCTGGCCAAGCGGGATGTTTACATCCAGGGCCTCAGCCCGTTTGAGCGTGCGGCCAAGATCAAGCGGGCCGGCCCGGTTTCGACCGGGCAATTCATCGAGTTTATCCAAGACCAGGCGCTTGAATGGAGTGATGAAGACAAGGCCAAATTGCGCGAGGTAGTCTCAGGGGCAAAGACAAAATTGGCCCGGTTTGCCAAGCACCTGCCCAAGCGCATCGACCTCATCAAGACCACCGGCAACGACGAGGGTGGCGCCCCGTACACTCGCGGCACCAGCATCATTTTACCCAAGCGGAGGACCAGCCAATCCGCCAAGGGGCTCGAACGGCTTTTTTATCACGAGCTGTTCCACATCATTTCCCGCGGCAACCCCACTCTGCGCGATGAACTTTACAAGGTCATCGGCTACAAAAAGTGCGGCGTGGTCTCGTTGCCGGATGAGATGATGCCGCGCCGCATCAGCAATCCCGACGCGCCGGTGGTGGAGCATTGCATCCGGGTTTCGAAAGATGGCGAACCGCTTTGGTGCGCCCCGGTGCTGTTCTCGCGCACGGCAAAGTACGACCCCGAAACCGGTGGCACATTTTTTCGCTACCTGGAGTTTCGACTGATGGTGATCGACCGCAAAACCGCCAAAGCGACCCTGAAAGACGGCAAGCCGCTCCTGCTGAAGCCGGATGCCGTGGAGGGTTTTTACGAGCAGATCGGCCGCAACACCGGCTACATCATCCACCCCGAGGAAACGCTGGCGAACAACTTCGTTCACCTGATGTTGAAGCGGCAGAAACTCGCCAACCCGGAGATCCCCGGGAAGATCGAGGCGCTACTGCTGGCAAATTAAAATCTCACCGCACGGGGTCGTACCAGTACTTGCAGTTGTCCCGCTGTTTCAGCGTGTCGCCAAGCGTCGCGACGGCCTCGAGGCCGTGAACGAGGTTTTGCCACGAGAACAACGCCCGGACTTTTCGACCGGAACTGATCACCGGCTCGTTCAAGATAACCATGCGCTTGGCCAGGCGTTGACCCAGTCGGTTGAGCCGGATGCAATACTCGACCTCCTCGGCGGCGAACCAGTCCTGACTGAAGCCGCCCAGATCCCGGAAGGCGGCAGCCCGGCAGAACAAAAACGAGCCGGCGGCCCAGCGCATCACGCGGCCGATCGTGTTCCATGCGACCACTGTCTGTCGGGCAAGCCAGGGGCCGCTGTCGAATCTCACCGGACAACCTCCACCGAGGCAGTCGTCACGCGCCATCGCCCGCATCATTTCGCGGAAGAGTATCGGCGACACTTGCGTGTCGGCATCGACGAACACCAGCCAGTCACCCCTGGCCGCCCGTCCGGCGGCGTGTCGTGACGCAGCGATCTGGTTGAACGGCTCGAACACCACCCGCGCGCCGTTGGCCCTGGCCACCGAAGCCGTCCCGTCGGTCGAGTTGTTGTCACACACGACGACCTCGCTCGCCCACCCCGCCTGGCCAAGCACGGCACGCGCCTTGTGGGCTGCCTCGAGGGTCTTGGGCAGGTACTTGGCCTCGTTGAAGGCCGGGATGACGATGGACACCAGCACTTGGCCAAGCGTAACGGGACGCACACGATGATTCAACTTGGGCCTCTTTCTGCTGGCGTTTATTTACGAGATCGCTACCGTTTGCGGCCATGTCTTTCCTACAGAAAAGAACGGGCGGGAGCTTGGCCATCGTAGCCGGGCTTATTGTCATGACAGCCACAGGCACTACGGCGGCGGAGAAACCCAGTTGGATTTGGGGCGCCGGCGAAGCGAAGGAAAATGAGACGATTTTCTTCCGGAAAATCGTCCGACTCAATACCAAGGACTTAGGGCCCGGGGCCAAGCAGGTACAGTCGGCCAAATTCACAATGTCATGCGACAACGGCTTCGAGGCGTTTATCAACGGCAAAAAAGTGCTGGCCGGTGGAGACTGGAACAACGCCCGAACAGTGGACGTAAAAAAGCATCTGAAGGTCGGCCGCAACGTCATCGCGGTGCGCGGATGGAACGAGGGCAGCGTCGCCGGCCTGGTGGGCCAGCTGGACATCGCCGCCAGCACCTCGCGCCACAAGATCATCAACACCGACTCATCATGGCGTGCGAGCCGCTCGAAAGCGGACGGCTGGGAGTCAATTGGCTTCGACGCCAGGGACTGGAAGACCTCCCGCGTCACCGGAGCGCTGGGTGACGGGCCATGGGGCAATGTGTTCGCCAAGGCGAGCAAGGGCAGCGGCGGCACTCCGGGCGTTCCTGCCCCGGAGCATCTCACCTTGGCCAAGGGGTTCAAGGCGGAACTGCTGCACATTGTTCCAAAAGGCGAACAAGGCTCGTGGGTGGCGATAACCGAGGACCACAAGGGCCGCCTGATCGTCTCCGACCAGTACGGCCACCTTTACCGCATCACACCGCCCAAAATCGGCGAGGATGCCTCAAAGATTTACATCGAAAGAATCGACGCACCGATCGGCCACGCGCAGGGGCTGCTCTGGGCATTCAACAGCCTGTACGTCGTGGTGAACGGCGGCGGCATTGCCGGGCACGGCAGTGGGCTTTACCGGGCGATCGACACCAACGGCGACGACAAGCTCGACAAGGTTGAGACGTTGAAAAAAATCAACGGCGGCGGCGAGCATGGCCCGCAC
>QOAX01000029.1 GCA_003972865.1 Verrucomicrobiota bacterium
GGCACGCCGATGGCCCTGCCCACGAGCCCCCAGCCACCACCGAGCTCCAGGAGCACCCGGGCCACATCCACAAACCCGCCGACCGCCGCGAAATACAGCGGCGTGGCCTTGTCGTCGTCGCGGCGGTTGACGTTCGCGCCGTTGGCCAGCAGCAGCTTGGCAATCTCGAGGTGGCCGTACTCGGCGGCGTAGTGCAGAGCCGTCTTGCCCGTCCAGTCGTCCACCGTGTCGATGTTTGTGCCGTCGACGATGTGGGCCTTGACCGTCTCGATGTCGTTTCGCCAACTGGCCGCCGCCCAGATCGGCAGCTCCGGCCCCGCTTGGGCGGAGACGATCCACCAGAACGGGAGACAAAGGAAAAAACGGCTGAAATTCCTGAACATTGACCGCGCACCGTTTATATGGTCACAGCCCGATCGGCCAGCGAAATCGCCTGTTTCGGCCGGTCTTGCACCGGCTTGGGGCTTGGCCTACGCTCTCGCGTCTCGATTTTCGCTCGACATGAAACGCCTGATTCAAACTTTCGCCTGCCTTGGCCTGGCACTGGGTTGCCTCTCCCAACCTGCGCTTAGCCAAGCGCAGGACGACGCTCCGGACGACGCGTCCGACCTTGGCCCGGTGCTCGAGCGGCTCGACCAGGTGATCGCCGGCTTGGCCAGGGTCTCCAGCGACTTGGCCAAGCTGCAAAAAGCCAGCAGCGGCAACGCCAAGGACCAGTCGCTCAAGACCGCCACGAGGCAGTTGGGCGACCTCAACGCCGCCGTCGAGTCGCTTGCCAGTAAACTCGATGGCCAAGCCAAGGCCGCCAACAACCAAGCCGCCACCGCTGCCAAGGCGACCGATGTGCTCGAGCAGTTGGTCGCCCTGCAAACCGCCGCCGCGGCCAGGGCCAGGCAGCCGGCGGCCCGGCCCAAGTGGGAGTACAAGTCGATCTTTGGCGACAGCCGCGTCGCGCTCGAGGAGGAGATGAACCTGTTCGGCAAGGACGGCTGGGAGTTTTTTAACATCGCCTCGTTTGGCCGTGGCACTGCCGCGTTCGCCCGGCGCCCCGTCAAGTGAACGACGCCCACTCTGCCAATCGATCATTGACCCGTCGCACCTGAAACCGTTCACTACCCGTTTTTCGCAACATGTCAGAATCTGCACCAGCCATCGAAGCTGAACCGGCCGCCGCCAACAACGGCGCGGACACTCCCAGCGACAGCGACGTCGTCGTGATCGACGAGCTGCGCTCGACCTACGACCGCATGAAAGCCGAGATGGCCAAGGTCATCATTGGACAGGATGAAGTCGTCGAGCGACTCCTGATCTGCGTCCTCTCGCGAGGCCACGCGCTGCTCATGGGCGTGCCCGGCCTGGCCAAGACGCTCATGGTCAACTCGCTCTCAAAAGTGATGTCGGTCGACTTCAGCCGCATCCAGTTCACGCCCGACCTGATGCCGTCCGACATCACCGGCACCGACATTTTGCAGGAAACCGCCGAGGGCCGGCGCGAGTTCGAGTTCGTCAAGGGGCCGATCTTCGCCAACATCATTTTGGCCGACGAAATCAACCGCACCCCGCCCAAGACGCAGTCCGCCCTGCTTGAGGCCATGCAGGAGCATCACGTTACCGTGTCCGGCCGCATCATGCCGCTGCCCGAGCCGTTCTTTGTGCTTGCCACGCAAAACCCCATCGAGCAGGAGGGCACCTACTCGCTGCCGGAGGCGCAGCTGGATCGCTTCATGTTTTTTATCGAGGTCGAGTACCCCGACCGCAACGAGGAACGCCGCATCGCCCGCGAGACCACCGGCGCCGCTACCAGGGAAATCACACCCCAAGTCAGCGGCGGGCAGATCATGAAATACCAGGAACTGGTCGAGCGCGTGCCGGTGCCGGATCACATTTACGACCTCGCGGTGGACATCGTCCGCGCCACCCGCCCCGCCTCCGGCGACGCGGCGGAGTTCTGCAAAAAACTCGTCTCGTGGGGTGCCGGGCCTCGTGCCGTCCAGTATCTCATCCGGGGGGCCAAGGCGCGTGCGGTGTTGCACGGCAGCTACCTCGTACGGCAGGAGGATCTCGAGGCGGTCGCGCACCCTGTCCTGCGGCATCGCATCATCACCAACTTCCAGGCGCAGGCCGAGGGAATGAACAGCACCGTCATCATCGACCAGTTGCTCGACCAATTCCGCGACGCCAGTGCCTGAGCAGAGCACGCAACCGCTGATTGAAGCCAACGTCGTCGGCCGACTAATGGGCCAGCCGCTGCTCGCGCGGTTCCCGATGGAGGGCAACGTCTCAGGGCACCACCGCAGCCCGCACCGCGGCTCAAGCGTCGAGTTTGCCGAGTACCGCAACTACGTCCCCGGCGACGACATCCGGCGGCTCGACTGGCGCGTCTTCGCCCGCACCGACCGCTACTACCTCAAGGAGTTCGAGGCCGAGACCAACCTGCGCTGCTACGTCGTGCTCGACTGCAGCGGCTCGATGGGATTCACGGGCGAGCACGGCTCCCGGCTCGACTACGCCAAGCGCCTGGCCGCCACGCTCGGCTACCTCGTCATCAACCAGGGCGACGCCGCCGGGCTCCTCCACGTGACGGAGAAAACCGCCACCGAGATCCCGCCGCGCCGCAACGCCTCCCACCTTCAGGTCATCCTTGACGCGCTTGGCCAAGCGCAGCCCGCCGGCGGGACGCGCCTCGTCCCGATGCTGCACGAGCTCGCCGAGAAAGCCCGCCGACGCGCGCTCGTCGTCATCCTGTCCGACTGCTTTTGCGACGGCGACGAACTGCGGGACGCGCTGCAGCACCTGCGATATCAAAAACACGACCTCGCGCTGTTCCACCTGCTCGACCCGCTCGAGCTGGACTTCGAGTTCGACCGGCCGGTGCGATTCGTGGACATGGAAGGCTCGCAGTCGATCATCACCGAGCCGGCCACCGTCCGCGCCGAATATCAGGCGCATCTCAAACGGTTCCTCAACAAACTGCGGGACAACTGTCACGAGTTCAATGCCGACTACCGCCGCGTGACGCTCGACCAACCGTACGACAAGGTGCTGGCCGACTTCCTCACCGAACGCGCCCGGCACGCCACCCGAGCATGACGTTTCTCCAGCCGCTCATCCTGTGGGGACTGCCCCTCATGCTGCTGCCGGTGATCATTCACCTGATCAACCGCATGCGGCACCGGCCGAGGCAGTGGGCGGCGATGCAGTTCCTCCTCGCCGCCACGCGCAGCTCCACCAGCCACGCCAAGCTGCGCAACCTGCTCATCATGCTCATGCGCGTGCTGGCCGTGCTGACGCTTTTACTTTTTCTCGCCCGGCCACTTGTCGGCGGCTGGCTCGGCTGGGCGCTCGCCGCCGCGCCGGACGCGATCCTGCTGCTCGTCGACCGCTCCGCCAGCATGGAATCGCGCGTCGCCGGCGCGGACGAGTCGCGCCGCGAATACGCGCTCAAGATGCTCGCCGACGCCGCCGGGGAGTTCGAGCACGCGAGCCACCTCGTGCTGCTCGACAGTGCCACGCGGAAAGCACACGAGATCACCACTGCCTCGTCGCTGCTCGAGCTGCCCTACACGCAGCCAACCGACACCGCCGCCGACCTCCCCGCCATGCTGCAAACCGCCCTTGATTGGCTGATCGAAAACCAGGCTGGCACCGCCGAGATTTGGATCGCCTCCGACCTGCAGGCCAGCAACTGGCAGCCGGACGATCCGCGCTGGGAAACCCTAATCACAGCATTCGATTCGCTGCCGCAAAAAGTGCGCGTCCGCCTGCTTGCCACCACGCAGGAGTCGCCCGGCAACGCCTCAATCTCCGTCGCGCAACTCTCCCGCCAACAGGCCTCCGGCAACGGCGAAGTGCGCTTGGCCGTCGATCTCAATCGCAGTCAGGCCAACGCCGGCACCGCCACGATCACCCGCACACTCAACGGCGTCGCCACCGAACTCGAAGCCAGGGTCACCGGCCAATCCACCCGTTGGCGGCATCGCTTCGCCGTCGGCGACCAGGCGGGCGGCTGGGGCAAACTCGAGCTGCCGGCCGACGGCAACCCTCGCGACAACGTCACCTACTACCGGTACAGCGACAACCATCCGCCTGCCGGTTTGGTCGTCACCGAGAGTGCGCTTGGCCCGTTGTGGCAGGCAGCAGCATCGGTCGCCGGCCAAGTGGGACGCACCCCGGCCAAGCGCCACACGCCGGGCAATGTGACCCCGGCCGATCTGCGCGACGCCACGCTCGTCGTCTGGCAGGCTCCATTGCCCGAGGGCGAAATGGCAGGCACGATACGGCGATTCGCCGATGAGGGTGGCCGTGTTATTTTCTTCCCGCCAGGCCAGCCAGCGACAGCACGCTTTGTAGGCCTGGGCTGGGGCGAAAAACAAACTGGCGGCGACGCCGGTTTTGCGGTTGGCCGCTGGGACGAAGATCAGGGGCCGTTGGCCAACACCGACGAGGGGCTGCTGTTGCCCCTGACCAAGCTCGGCGTTCGTCAGCGGCAACAGGTCATTGGCCAGGCGGCGGTGCTGGCTGCGTTCGACGATGGCCAGGCGCTACTCGTCCGCCGGGTGCTTGGCCGGGGAGAGGTTTATTTTTGCACCACCCTGCCCCTGCTCGCCTGGTCGGAGATGGGCGACGGCCTGGTGGTCGTCCCGATGCTGCAACGCCTGCTCGCTGACGGCAGCCGGCGGCTCCAGCGCGACTCGGTCGCCGAGTGCGGCCAGGTCGGTGCGGGGGATCTGCAACTCGAGTGGACCTCGATCGAGACCGGCCAACGCGGCGACGTGCAGACGCAGGCCGGCGTGTACCAGTCCGGCGACCGCTGGCTGGTGGTCAACCGGCCCGCCGCAGAGGACGAGTTCGAGCGCGTCGAGGACGGGGCTGTCGCCGGGTTGTTCGGAACGCTGTCGTTTCAACTCTTTCAGGCACAACGCGACGACACCGCGTTGCAGGGCGAGATCTGGCGCCTGTTCCTGTTCCTGATGCTGCTCGCGCTGGTCGTCGAGGCATGGCTCATCCGGCCCGGCTCGATGGCCGAGGCCGTGCCGCCCAAACCCCAACCCCCCGCCGCATGAGTCACTGGTCGTTTGCAGCTTCGTTGATGGTCATCCTCGCCGGAATCGGCGTGGTGGCGCTGGCCGCATGGCTGGGCTGGGGCAACTGGCAACGCAATGGCCGTCGCGGCAAAGTCGCCCTGCTTGAGGTCATCCGATTTGTGGCGGTGGCGATGCTGACGTTCACGCTGCTGCGACCGGAGTTTGTCCGGCGCATTCAGCGCACCGAACCGCCGCAGGTCGCGATTCTTCGCGACGCTTCGGGAAGCATGCAGACGCGCGACGTCGTCAGCACGAACAACATCATCACCCGGACTGCCTGGATTGATTCGCAAAACAAGCGCGCGTTCTGGAAGCCGCTCGAGACCGGCTCCGAGGTGCTGGTCGGGGCATTCGCCGCGCCGCCGGATTTGACCGTGACGAACACGCTTGGCCAAGCGCGGGAGATCGGCACCGACCTGAGCGGCGCGCTTGGCTCGGTGCTCAAGCAGCAGCGAAACCTCAAGGCGGTGCTGCTGTTGACCGACGGCGACTGGAACCTTGGCCCGTCGCCGATCGGCATCGCCACGCGCTACCGCGATCAGGGCATCCCGATTTACAACGTCGTCACCGGGCGGGACGAAACGATCCCCGACCTTGCGATGGAGGAGATCGCCGCGCCGGCGTACGGGCTGTTCGGCGAACAGATCGCCATCCCGTACACAGTGCAGAGCCACCTGCCGCGTGACGTCGCCACCGAGGTGCGCCTCATGCACGGCACGGAGCAATTGGCTGCCAGGAAAATCAGCCTCCCGGCGAACAGCCGTTTCCGCGACTCGATCATGTGGTACCCGCGCGAGGTCGGCGAGTTCGACCTTCGGCTGGAGTTCCCGGTGGAGCCGGACGAGGGACTGCGCGACAACAACTCGGCGGCGTTTCACATCGCCGTGCGCGTGGTCAAGCTGACCGTGCTGGTCGTCGATTCACAGCCGCGTTGGGAATATCGCTTCCTGCGAAACGCCCTTGCGCGCGACCCTGGCGTGGATCTGAGCTGCATGTTGTTTCATCCGAACATCGGCACCGGCGGCGGGCGCGACTACCTCTCCACCTTCCCCGGTTCGCGCGAAATGCTTTCGCGTTACGACGTGATTTTCCTCGGCGACGTCGGCGTCGGCAGGGGGCAGTTGAGTGCGAAGGACGCCGAGCTGATCAAGGGCCTCGTCGAGCAGCAGGGCAGCGGTCTGGTCTTCATGCCCGGCCGGCGGGGCAATCACCTTTCGCTGATGAACAGCGCGTTGAAGGAGCTGATGCCTGTCGTGCTCGACGACGCCAAGCCCACCGGCGTGGGCCTGCAAAACGAGTCGGTGCTCACGCTCTCCAACCGGGGCCGCGGCCATCTGCTCACCCGCTTCGACGCCGACGAAATGGTGAACGAGCAGATTTGGAAAATGCTCCCCGGTTTTTACTGGTCCACCGGTGTGACCAAGAGCCGTCCCGGCAGCGAGGTGCTCGCCGTGCATTCCGAATTGCGCAACCAATGGGGCCGCATTCCGCTGCTGGCCATCCGCAGCGCCGGGCGCGGCAAGGTGCTGTTCATGGGCACCGACAGCGCATGGCGTTGGCGGCGCGGCGTGGAGGACAAGTTCCACTACCGCTTCTGGAGCCAGGTCGCCCGCTGGATGGCGCACAAGCGGCACCTCGCCGAGAGGGAAGGCATCCGGCTGAGTTATACGCCCGAGACACCCAAGGTCGGCGACCGCGTTTTCATGCAGGCGACTGTGCTCGACGAGGCAGGATTCCCGCTGGAGAACGGCGAGGTCAACGGCGCGATCGTCTCGCCCACCGGCCGCGGCGAGCAACTGGAACTAACGGAAGTCGGCGGCGGCTGGGGTGTTTACAGTGCGGAGTTTTTGCCGCAGGAAGGCGGCCCGTTCGAGATCACCATCAGTGCCCCCGAGCACGATCGCGAGTTGATAACCAAGCTGATCGTGACGCTGCCCAAGCGCGAAAAACTGGGCCGACCGGTGAACCGCCCGGTGCTCGCCGAGATCGCCTCAATCACCGGCGGCGAGAGCGTCAACACCGGCGACCTCGACGAGATCATCAAGAAAATCTCTGTTCTCCCCGAGCCCAGGCCGGTCGAGATCCGAACGCGCCTCTGGAGTAACCCCTGGTGGGGCAGCGCAATCCTCCTGTTGCTGCTCGTTTACTGGACCGGGCGCAAACTCGTCGGTTTGGTTTAAACCAAGCGCTTGGTTTGGGGTGCGGCTTAGCCCTCCGTGTCCTCATCGGCGGCGTCCTCGCTGATGACGGGGGCGATGGCTTGGAGCTGGTCTTTGCCGTGGAGGTTGATGAGCTTGACGCCCTGCGCATTGCGGCCGGTCATCCGGATGTGCTCGACGCCGGTACGCACCATCTGCCCGCCAACGGTGATGAGCATGATCTCGTCGTTCGATTTCACGGCCAAGGCGCCGCAGACCTCGCCGGTCTTGGCGGTGGTCTTCATGGTGATGATGCCCTTGCCACCGCGGGACTGCGTGCGGTACTCGTCGAACTCGGTGCGCTTGCCGATGCCGTTTTCACCGGCGACCAGCAGTGTGGCGTCCCTGGCCACGATGGCCGCGGCGACGAGGCGATCCTTCTTGCCGAGACGAATGCCGCGCACGCCGGCGGCGGTCCGGCCCATTGAGCGGACGTTTTCCTCGTTGAACCGAATGCTCTTGCCATCGCTTGTGATCAACACGACTTCGTCGTGGCCGGTGGTCAGCTTGACGGTGATGAGTCGATCGCCCTCGTTGATGCCGATGGCGTTGATGCCGGTGCGGCGGACGTTGGCGTAGGCGCTCAGGGCGGTCTTTTTCACCGTGCCACTCTCGGTGGCGAAGAAGAGGAAGTTTTCCTGCTGCCACGTGAGGTTTTCCTTGTCCGACCCCAAGTGGGACTCGACACGAATCAGCGCGGCGATTTTCTCACCGGACTGCAACTCGAGCAGGTTGGCGATGTTTCGCCCCTTGGCCGATCGACCCATGTCGGGGATTTCATGCACGCGCCGGACGTACACACGACCGGTGTTGGTGAAGAACATCAGGTAATCATGCGTGCTGGCGGTGAAGAGGTGCTCGATGAAGTCCTCGGCCTCGCCCTGCACGACCGATTCCTTGCGGGTGCCCATGCCGATGACGCCCTTGCCGCCACGGCGCTGGGCGCGGTACGAACTGACGTTGGTGCGCTTCACGAGGCCGTTGTGCGTGAGGGTGATGATGACGCCCTCGTTGGCGATGAGATCCTCGATCGCCATGTCGCCCTCGTCGGGGACAATATCGGTGCGGCGTGGCGTGGCGTACTTGTCCCTGATCTCCGTCAGGTCGGCCTTGATGATTCCCAGCACGCGGTCCTCCCGGGCGATGATGTCCATCAAGTCCTCAATCCTGACGAGCAACTCGTCGTACTCGGCTTTGATCTTGTCCTGCTCGAGGCCGGTCAACTGGTACAACCGCAGGTCGAGGATGGAGTTCACCTGTGCCTCGCTGAGCAGGTAGAAACCGCCCTTGATGCGCTCCTTGTTGCGGATCTTGACGCCCCATTTCTTGAGCACCTTCTCGGGGAACTCAAATGCCAGCAGCTTGATGCGGGCTTCCTCGCGGTTGCTCGATTTGCGAATGATGCGGATGAACTCATCGAGGTTGGCCAGCGCGCAGAGGTAGCCCTCGAGCGTCTCCGCCCGGGCCTCGGCCTTGTCCAGCTCGAAGCGAGTCCGGCGCAGGATGACCTCGCGGCGATGCTCAATGTAGGCGTTGATCATCTCCTTGAGGTTCATCGTCTTGGGCCGGCCATGGTCGATCGCCAGCACGTTTACGCTGAACGACGTGGCCAGTTGCGTGAACTTGAAGAGCTTGTTGATGACCACCTTGGGCACGGCGTCGCGCTTGAGCTCGACGACCACACGCGTGTTCTCGTCCGACTCGTCGCGCACGGCGGAGATGTCGGTGATCGTCTTGTCGTTGGCCAGCCCCGCGATCTTCTCGACCATCGTGGCGCGGTTGACCATGTACGGAATCTGCGTGATGACGATCTGCTCGCGGTTGCCCTTGAGTTGCTCGACGCCGACGCGGCCGCGCTGCTTGATGCTGCCCCGGCCGGTTTTGAAATAGTCGCGGATCGGGTCCAGCCCAACGGCGAGACAGCCGGTCGGGAAGTCCGGACCCTTGATGTGCTGCATCAGGCCCTCGATGGTGATGTCAGGGTCGCCGATTTGCGCGCAGATGCCGTCGACGATCTCGCCGAGGTTGTGCGGCGGGATGCTCGTGGCCATGCCGACCGCGATGCCGGTGCCGCCGTTGATGAGCAAATTCGGGAACGCCGCCGGGAACACGGTCGGCTCCTCGCGGGTTTCGTCGTAGTTGGGCGTCCAATCGACCGTGTCCTTGTCCATGTCGATCATCAGCGCGTGGCCAAGGTGCGTGAGGCGCGCCTCGGTGTAACGCATGGCGGCCGGCGGGTCGCCCTCGACGGAGCCGAAGTTCCCCTGCCCGTCCACCAGCGTGCCGCGCATCGACCACGGCTGCGCCATGTTGACGAGCGTCGGGTAAATCGTTGCCTCGCCGTGTGGGTGATAGTTGCCGCTGGTGTCGCCGCAAATCTTGGCGCACTTACGGTAATGCCGCCCGGGCGAGAGGTTCAGGTCGTGCATCGCGAGCAGGATGCGGCGCTGCGACGGCTTGAGTCCGTCGCGTGCATCCGGCAGCGCACGCGAAATAATCACCGACATCGAGTAGTCGAGGAACGAGTTTTTGATTTCGTCCGCAACGTTGATCTTCTGGATTTTTTCGCTGGCGGCGAACAGCGGCGTGTTGGTTGCGGGTAATGGATCGTTGTCCTTGGAATCTGCCATGAGTCTCTAAAAAGTTTCTGCAGGTTGAGCCTGGCTCAGATGTCGAGGTTGCGAACGTTGAGCGCGTTCTCCTGGATGAAATGCCGGCGCGGCTCGACCTCCTCGCCCATCAGCTTGGTGAACATCTCGTCCGCCTCGACGGCGTCCGTCTCCTCCACGCGCAGCAGCTTGCGCGTCTCCGGCGACATGGTCGTCTCGAACAATTCCTTCGGGTTCATTTCGCCCAGGCCCTTGAAGCGCTGGATCTGCAGGCCCTTGCGCCCGACATCCATGATCGCCTCGAGGATTTCCGAGATGGAAAACAGCCGGCGCACGTCGCCGTTGCTGTTGTCGCCCTGGTGAATTTCGAACAGCGGCTCATCCTGCGCCGAGTAATGCTCGACGCTCAGGCCCTTGCGGTTGAGCTTGGCCAGGATTTCCTCGACCGCCGTGTGCTCGTGCAGCTCCACGTGGCGCGCGCGCCGGCGCGGCCCCTCTTTTTTCTTCGGCTTGCGGCCGTGCTTGGCCGGCGCTGCCTCCACGGCGACGGCTTCCTCCTCCGCTTGGCCAAGCGCTTGGTCCTCGTCGTCCTCGCCGAACAGCCCAAGGTCCGGGTTTGCCTTGCCAAACTTGGCTAGGGCCTCCTCGCTGTGAAAATAGTGGACCGTCTCGTCGTTGCCTTCCCAAATCTTCACCAGGTGACTCGGGAGCGATTTTTTCCTGGCATCGCGCTGCTCCAGGTACTCGGAGAAGTCGCCGCCGTGACGGTGAATCGCCCGCGCGAACTTGTCGAGCGACTGCAGCAACTCAAGAATCTCACCCAGCTGCTTCTTTGCCACTTCCTTGTCATTCTCCAGGCTGCGAAGACGCACATCCTCCGACCCGAGGCCAAGCAGCATCTTGGTCATCTGCACATCGTCATCGATGTACTCGACCCGCTTCTTGCGCGTGACCTTGTAGAGCGGCGGCTGGGCGATGTAAACGTAGCCCTGCTTCAACAGTTCCGGCATCTGCCGGTACAGGAACGTCAGCAGCAGCGTGCGGATGTGCGAGCCGTCCACGTCGGCGTCTGTCATGATGATGATCTTGTGGTAGCGCAGCTTTTCGATGTTGAAAGCACCCTCATCCTTGCTATTGCCCTCATCCTCATCCTTGCTATTGCCAGAGCCGATGCCGGTGCCAATGGCAGTGATCATCGTGCGGATTTCGCGGTTCTCAAGCACCTTGTCGAGGCGCGCTTTTTCCACGTTGATCAACTTGCCGCGGATCGGCAGGATCGCCTGAAATTTCCGGTCGCGCCCCTGCTTGGCCGAGCCGCCGGCAGAGTCGCCCTCAACGATGTACAACTCGGTGTTGACCGGGTCGCGGTCGGAGCAGTCGGCCAGTTTGCCCGGCAAACCGCCGCCGGTCATCGCCGTTTTGCGAACGGTGTCGCGAGCCTTGCGGGCCGCCTCGCGGGCACGGGCAGCGGTCAAACATTTATCGACGATCTTTTTGCCGAGCGACGGGTTGCTGTCGAAATAGCCCATCAGGCCCTCGTAAACGATCGACGACACGATACCCTCCACTTCGCCGTTCACCAGCTTGACCTTGGTCTGCGACTCAAAGCGGGGATTCAGCAGCTTGACGCTCAGGATGCAGATCAAGCCCTCACGCACGTCGTCGCCGGAGAGGCTCGGGTCCTTCTCTTTGAGCAGCTTGTTCGCCTTGGCGTACTGGTTGATCGCGCGCGTGAGCGCCGTACGGAAACCGGTCAGGTGCGTGCCGCCGTCGGAGTTGGCGATCGAGTTGGCGAAGCAGAGAATCTGGTCGTTGTAGCTCGAGTTGTACTGCATCACACAGTCCACGATGACTTCGTCCTTGGTGGAATGGAACGAGATCGGCTTGGCATGGATGACGTGCTTGTTCTCGCCAATCTGCTTGACGAACTGGACGATGCCCTCCTTGTAAAAGAACGACTCCGACTTACCGTCCTCGCGCTCGTCGTCCAGCGTGATGGTGATCCCCGGGTTCAGGAACGCCAACTCGCGCAGTCGGTAGTGCAGGATCTCGAACTTGTACTCGGTGGTGATGGTGAAGATTTCCGGGTCCGGCATGAAGGTAATCTTGGTGCCGGTCTTCTTCGTCTTGCCGATGACGTCGAGCTTCTTGGTGGTCTTGCCCTGCGCAAACTCGATGTAGTGCACCTCACCGTCGCGATAAATCTCCGCCTTGAACCAGATCGACAGCGCGTTCACGCACTTGGCACCGACCCCGTGCAGGCCGCCGGAGTACTTGTACGCCCCCTGGCCGAACTTGCCGCCCGCGTGCAGGTTGGTGAGCACCAACTCGACAGCCGGCATCTTGAATTTCTTGTGCGTGTCCACCGGGATGCCGCGGCCGTCGTCCTCCACCGACACCGAGCCGTCCACGTGGATCGCGACCTTGATCTTGTCACAATACCCGGCCAGGTGCTCGTCGATCGAGTTGTCGAGCACCTCGTACACACAGTGATGAAGTCCGTTTTCGTCAGGGTCGCCGATGTACATCCCCGGCCGCTTCCGCACGGCCTCCAGACCCTCGAGTTTGTCAATTTTTGATGCGTCGTA
>QOAX01000176.1 GCA_003972865.1 Verrucomicrobiota bacterium
CGCCACCGAGTCGCGAATCTTCGGCTCGGGAATGACGAATGTCTCGCCGTAGGCCTGGTTGAACTTGATCGCAATGTCGCGCGTCACCTCGACGTGCTGTTTTTGGTCGCGACCGACTGGCACGATGTTCGAGTCGTAAATCAAAATGTCTGCCGCCATCAACACCGGATAAGCGAACAGCCCGTGGTTCGGGGAGAGACCCTTGGCCAGTTTGTCCTTGTAGCTGTGGCAACGCTCGAGAAGCCCCATCGGCGTAAGCGTCGTCAGCAGCCACGTCAGCTCGCACACCTCCGGCACATCGCTTTGGCGAAAGAACACCGCCTTGGCCGGGTCGAGCCCGCACGCGAGAAAATCCAACGCAACGTCGAGCGTGTTTTTGCGCCGTTCGTCGGCGTCGAACACCGACGTCATCGAGTGATAGTTCGCGATGAAGTAATACGCCTCGCCCTGCTCCTGCAGCTCAATCGCCGGACGCATCATGCCGAAGTAGTTGCCGACATGCAGCGTCCCCGACGGCTGGATTCCCGATAAAATAATCATCAACTTCCGAAAAAAACCTCCAAGCACCCGGCCAAGCGTGAGAACCCCCAGCCGGCAATTGCTTCTTTCAAAAAAACCGGCCAAGTTCCTAACGCCTTCGGGCGCGGCGTCAATGCAAATCAACGAGGACAGAGACTGGGAGGCCCTTTATCAGGCCAACGACACCTTTTGGGACCACGGCGAAGCCGCGCCCGGCTTGGTCGATTATCTGGGCGCGAACTCCGGGCTGCCGCCTGGCCAGGCGCTCGTTCCCGGCTGCGGCCGCGGTCACGACGCTTGCGCCCTGGCCAAGGCCGGCTGGTCGGTCACCGGGCTCGACATCGCCCCAAGCTCCGTGCCCCTGGCCGAGCGCCTGGCCGACGAAGGGGGGCTCCCGGTCGACTACCGCGTCGGCGATTTTTTGAGCGACGAACCGTATCAGCCATTCGATCTCGTTTTCGAGCACACGCTGTTTTGCGCCATCCCGCCGGCGCGGCGCGACGACTACGTGCAGGCCCTGCGCCGCTGGCTCAAGCCGGGCGCGCTCTACCTCGCCGTCAACTACATGATCACCGACGACAACGGCGAGCCGCCGTTTAGCACCACAACCACCGAGCTGGACGAACGCTTCGGAGAACCATTCGAGTTGCTCCGCCGCTGGACGCCGCGCTCATACGAAAGCCGTGAAGGAAAGGAGCTGATGAATGAGTGGAAAATGAAGAGTTAAAAGATTTCAGTTTTCAGTTTTTAGTTTTCAGAAACCTGGCCGGGATGCTGCTCGCCACTGGGGTGGGCTTGGCCAACGGCGCAGCGCTCGAGTGGCAGGATGGCGGCAACCACCGCTGGGCCAGGCTGGCCAATCCCGGCAGCGGCCAACCCGGCTTCACGCTGATGCCCGTGGCACAGACCGGCGTGCAGTTCACGAACACCCTCTCGACGGCGATCCTCATCGTGAACAAGAATTTGCTGAACGGTTCCGGCGTTGCGCTCGGCGATTACGACGGCGACGGCTTGTGCGACATTTACCTCTGCCGACTCGACGGCAGCAACGCCCTCTACCGCAACCTTGGCGGCTGGCAGTTCGAGGAGGCCACAGCCGCCAGCGGTACCGGCTGCCCGGGGCAATTCTCCACCGGGGCTGTGTTTTCCGATGTCGATGGCGATCACGACCTTGACCTGCTGGTCACCGCCATGGGCCAGCCCAACCGACTTTTTCGAAACGACGGCGGCGGCAAGTTTGCCGATGTGACGGCGGGCGCCGGGATCGGGACGCGCCACGGCAGCAGTTCGATCGCCCTGGCCGACATCGACGGCGATGGCGACCTCGATCTGTACATCGTCAACTATGGTGCCAAGTCGGTGCTCAAGGACGGCGGAAAACTCGACATCGTCCGCACCAACGGGAGGCTCACCGTCCGCGGTCCCTATGCAAACCGGATCAAGTTTATCGGCAACAAGATGTTTGAATACGGAGAGCCGGATGAGTTTTACCTGAACGATGGCAGCGGCCGTTTCGCCCTGCTGGAGTGGACCGATGGCCGATTCAAGACCCACAACGGCGACCCGCTCGCAGAGCCGCACCGCGACCAAGGTTTGAGCGCGATTTTTCGTGATATGAACGGCGACCATGCCCCGGATTTGTTCATCGCAAACGACGGTTTCACCAAGGATCGCTGCTGGATCAACGATGGCGACGGACGCTTCCAGGAGATCTCCCCGCTCGCCATCCGGCAGCTCAGCTACTCAGCGATGGGCGTTGACTTTGCCGACATCAACCGCGACGGAAACGATGACTTTTTCGTCGTCGAGATGCTCAGCCGTAAGCACGAACGACGGCTCACGCAGCAGGGCACGATCCCCGGCTCAAAAGTCAGTCCCGGCAATTTCACCCACCAGCCGCAGAGCAGGCGAAACTGCCTCTACGTGGCACGCGGCGACGGCACATTCGCCGAGACGGCGTACTTCTCCGGCGTGGCCGCTTCCGAGTGGTCGTGGAGCAGCATCTTCCTCGACGTCGATCTTGACGGCTGGGAGGACATCCTCATCACCAACGGGTTCGAGTTCGACACCGACGACCTCGACACCCACAATCGCATCAACCGGCTCCCCAACCTGTCGGTGGCGCAGAAGCGCAAAACCATTTTTCTGTTCCCGCCGCTCGACACGCCCAACGTCGCCTTCCGCAACCTCGGCAACTTGCGTTTCGAGGAGGTCGGCGCCAAGTGGGGCTTCGACGATCAACACGACAGCAACGGCATGGCGCTCGGCGACCTTGACAACGATGGCGACCTCGACGCCGTGATCAGCTGCCTCAAGGGACCGACGCTGCTCTACCGCAACAACGCCGCCGCACCGCGGGTTGCCGTTCGCCTGGCCGGCAGCGGCAAAAACACCCAGGGCACCGGCGGGCGCATTCGAGTCATCGGCGCGCTTGGCCAAAGGCAGCAGTCGCAGGAAATCATGAGCGGCGGCCGGTATGTCAGCGGCGACCAGGCGAGGCGCACTTTCGCCGCCCAAGCTGACAAACCGTTCACCATCGAGGTCGATTGGCGGGACGGCACCCGCACCACCTTGGTCAACGCCACTGCCGGCCGGCTTTACGAGATTCACCAAGCCAGCAGCCAGCCAAAGAAGCTGAAAAAAACCAGGAAACAGCCGGTTTTCACCGACTTTAGCACTCAGCTTGGACACATGCACAAGGCGACCTATCGGGACGATTTCGCCATCCAGCCCGGACTGCCACGCAGCCTGAACCACGCCGGCCCGGCCTTGGCCGCCGCCGACATCGATGGTGACGGCGACAAGGACTTGATCGTCACCGACACCCACGATGCCCGGCTGTTGCTCCTGTTGAACGACGGCCAGGGGCGCTTCACCGAGTCTCCCAACTCGCTGGCCGTCGGTGGAAGAGGCGTCGTTGTTTTCAGCGATGGCCAGGCGCAGCAACTGCTGCACCTCTCCGAGCCGCCGATGCTTCATTCAATCGTCAACGGACAACTGCGCCTGGTCAAGCGCCTGGCTTTCGACGGAACGCCACGTTGCGCCACCGCGCTCGACGCAGACGGCGACGGTGACATGGATCTGTTCATCGGCGGTGGCTCGTCGCTTGGCCAATTTCCGGTCGCCGCCCCGTCTCAGTTATTTTTAAATGACAATGGCAGCTACACCGGCTCGCCCCTGGCCAAGGCTGGGATTGTGACCGGTTGCGCCACCGGGGACATGGACGGCGACGGGGACACAGACCTGGTGCTTGCCTCTGAGTGGGGCAACATCAAGTTGCTGCTCAATGAGGCCGGCAAGTTTACCGATGCCAGCGCGGTGTGGGGTCTGGCCGGGTTCACCGGCATGTGGCACGGTGTGGCGTTGGCGGACTTCGACGGCGATGGAAAACTCGACATCGCCGCGAGCAACGCCGGTCGCAACACCGCGTACGAACTGTACCCCAAGCCGGTGCGATTGTTTTACGGAGATGCCGACGGGGATGGTGTGATGGAGTTGGCCGAGGGTTTCGCCGACACAAAAACAAAACAGTGGAAACCGATTCGTAAACTGGATCTGTTCGCAAAGACCTTCCCGCAGGTACGGGGCATGTTCACCCGCAACAAGGCGTTTGCTGCTTCATCACTCCAACAGATCATCGGCCCGGCGTTTCGCGAAATGAAATCGGTCGAGATTCGTACTCTCTCCAGTGCTGTTTTTCTCAACAAAACTGGGCGGTTTGAGATGCGTCCGCTGCCGGATGCCGCCCAGTTTTCCCCGGCATTTGGCCTGTGTGCAGGGGATCTTGATGGCGATGGCTTGGCTGATTTGTTCCTGGCGCAAAACGACTTCAGTGTGCCCGAGCGCCATTCGCGTTATGACAGCGGCCGGGGTCTTTTGCTGCGCGGCGATGGCACGGGCAACTTCACGGCCATGCCCGCTTCCGAGAGCGGCATCGTCCTCCACGGCGAGCAGCGCGGGGTGGTGGCCGCCGACTTCAACGATGACGGGCAACCCGACCTCGCCGTGAGCCAGCGAGGGGTGGCGACCGGGCTTTTTCTCAGCCGCAAAACAAATTGAGTTGAGCGGGATTGTCCCGCGAGGCGCAACACAGCTTGTTCCACCTCAAGGGGATGAACGGTTCCAAACCGGCTCCGCGATTCTAAAATCCGGACTTAAACAATCTGAAAAATAGTTCATTTATTCGGGTTTTTCTGCTTGCGAATACCGCAGGCCGCTCGTACAACCGACTCCCAGTAGTGCATCACTACTCGAAAAAATACTGTAACCCGCAGAATCAATAATGACATGGCAGACAAACCATTGACGAAATCACAGACCGCCGCAGCTATTGCTGAGGCGAACGGCCTCACCAAGAAGCAGGCCACCGAACTGCTGGCCAACTTGGCTGAATTGGCCATCTCGAGCACCAAGGAGACCGGTGCTTTTACGTTCCCAGGTGTTGGGAAGCTGAAGTTGGTAAACCGCAAGGCTCGCATGGGGCGCAACCCCGCCACCGGCGCAACGATCCACATCCCTGCCAAGACCGTGGTGAAGTTCACCGTGGCCAAGGCTGCGAAGGACGCCATCGCCCTCACTCCCGTTGCCTTTTAAGGATTAACTCATCCCCATGAAAAGCGCCCGCGTTTGCTGGGCGCTTTTTTTGTGCATCGATGGAGGCAAACAGGGACAGGCTCAGCAAAATCGGCGTGGTCGGCTGCGGCGCTGTGGGCGGCTTTTACGGGGCAAAATTGTGCCAGGCAGGTCGCGATGTGCATTTCCTGCTGCGCTCCGATTACGAGGCCGTCCGCAAAAACGGGATACGTATTCGGAGCGAGGATGGCGGCCTTCGTGTACACCCCGTCGCCGCAAGGGAGCCTGGGGAAATCGGCTCGTGCGATCTCGTCATCGTTGCGCTCAAGTCCACGGCGAACCACCGCCTCGGCGAACTGCTGCCGCCGCTGGTCGGCGAACACACCGCTCTGCTGACACTCCAAAACGGCTTGGGCAACGAGGCCGCGTTGGCCGCTCTGTTCCCCGACCGGCCGGTCTTCGGCGGCATGTGTTTTGTCTGTATCAACCGCATCGAGCCCGGCGTCATCCATCACATCGCACACGGCAAAATTGTGCTTGGCCGCCACGGCGGTTCGCCGGATGGGCTGACCGAGGCGATCGCAAAACTCATCCGCTCCTCCGGCATCCCGGTCGATGTCTCGCCCGACCTCGAACGTGCCCACTGGGAGAAGCTGGTCTGGAACATTCCGTTCAACGGCCTCGGTGTCGCCGGCTCTGCGGGACTTGACGCCACACTCGCCGGGCGGCTCGCCCCCGGCCAGCCCATCGGCCCCTGCCTCGCCACTGACGCCCTGCTCGACGACGGGCCTTGGGAGCGGCTTGTCACTGAAGTGATGGACGAGGTCATCGCCTCCGGCTGTGCGCTTGGCCACGACCTGTCGCCTGGCCTCGGCGAGCATCAGCGCAATCGCACTCGTGTCATGAGGGTTTACCGCGCCTCGACGCTGATCGACTTCGAGCGCGGCCTGCCGCTGGAACTCGATGCCCTCTTCCGCCTGCCGCTTGGCCAGGCGCAGGACGCCGGTGTCGAGACCCCGCGCCTAGCAGCGCTCTGCGATCTGCTTGCGCAGTTGGATGATCGACGAAAAGACTCGGGATCGGACGCTGCTTGAGTCACAATCCACTGCACTGAAATGAGCCGATTCTCTTTACTTTTTTTGGCATTCGCCGTCTTTACTGCGCCAGCGCTTGACCAAGCGGATACGCAGCCCAACATCGTTTTTTTTATCGCCGACGACCTGGCCTGGGACGACCTCGGCTGCACCGGCAACCCCGGCGTCCGCACGCCAAACCTCGACCGTTTGGCCAAAGGCGGCATGCGATTCACCAACGTCTATCTGACCATCAGCTCATGCAGCCCGAGCCGGGCCAGTATCATCACCGGCACCTACCCGCACCAGACCGACGCCGAGCAACTTCACTGGCCGCTGCCGGCCGACCGGCTCACGTTCGTCGAGTTGCTCAAGGCCTCCGGCTACTGGACGGCGGCGGCCGGCAAGTGGCATCTCGGCAACGCGGTGAAAGATCGTTTCGACGAAGTCCGCGAAGCTGATGTGTCCGGATTTCAACTGCCCACCGGTGAGGCGGCCAAGGCGGGGAAGATTGTGCAGAATGTCATCGGCGATGCGCGCAGTGGCTGCGATCAATGGGTGCCGTTGCTCAAGGCCAGGCCAAGGGACCGACCGTTTTTCCTGTGGCTCGCCGCGCTCGATCCGCACCGCGACTACGACGAAGGCATCCTCGAGCAACCTCACAAGCCGGGGGATGTTCGCCTGCCGCCGTACGTCGCCGACACGCCGAAGTCGCGTCGCGACTACGCGCTGTACTACGACGAGATCACACGGCTCGACCGCTTCGTTGGCGGGGTGATTGCCGAGTTGAAAAAACAGAACGTCGCCGACAACACGTTCGTGCTGTTCATCAGCGACAACGGCCGGCCGTTCCCGCGCGACAAGACAACGCTGTACGACAGCGGCATCAAAACGCCGTTCATCGTCCACTGGCCGGGCCGCGTTTCCGCCAACAGCCAGTGCAACAGTCTGGTCAGTTCGATCGACATCGCGCCTGCGTTTCTGGAGTTGGCCGGTTTATCGAAGCCGAAGGTTTTCGAAGGGAACAGCTTCCTGCCGCTGCTGCATAATCCGAAACAGAGCATCCGCGACTTCGTGTTCGCGGAACGCAACTGGCACGACTACGAGGATCGCGTTCGCTCCGTTCGCAACAGGCGTTTCAAGTACATCCGCAATTTTTACGACGACCTGCCCAATACGCCACCGGCGGACGTCGTGCGCTCGGTGGCCTATCGCGAAATGATCCGGCTGCGCGACGAGGGCAGACTCGTCGATGTACAAAAAAACACCTTCATCCAGCCGCGAGCCAAGGAGGAGTTGTACGACGTCCAGACCGATCCGTTCGAGTTGAAGAACCTCGCTGCCGACCCTACGCAGGTCAAGCGGCTTAAACGCTTCCGCCGCACCTTAGTCAAGTGGCAAAAAGAAACGGGTGATGCCGAGCCCAAATTTCGCACGCTCGACGAGTTTGGCCGGGAAGATGGCCAAGCGCTGCCGGTGCGCGAACGCCCACGCCCCGACAAGGTCGAAATGACCAGGCGCCTTGAGGAATACTACCGCAAACAAGCCAAATAACCCCGCCCTTGGCCATGCGGAAAACGGCTGGCCAAGCGGCCGGTTTTGCGGAAAGCTCTCCGCCACCTATGAATTCTCACATCCGAACCACACTGTTCAGCGGGCTGATCGGTGCCTTTGCGCTTGGCCAGATTTCACCACCCCAGGTTGCTGCCGCCAACGAGCAACCGCCCAATGTCGTTGTCATTTTCATCGACGACATGGGCTATGCGGACATCGGCCCGTTCGGCGCCAAGGCGTATCCCACGCCCCACCTCGATCGCATGGCCCGGGAGGGGCGCAAGTTCACCGACTTTTACGTCACGCAGGCCGTGTGCAGCGCCTCGCGGGCGGGGTTGCTCACCGGCTGCTACAACGTGCGTGTCGGCATCCTCGGCGCGCTTGGCCCCGGCGCGAAGCATGGCATCAACGCCAGCGAAATGACGCTCGCCGAGGTCTGCAAACAGAGAAACTACGCCACTGCCATCTACGGCAAATGGCACCTTGGCCACCACAAGCAATTCCTGCCGTTGCAGCATGGGTTCGACGATTACTTCGGCCTGCCGTACTCGAACGACATGTGGCCGTACCATCCCGGTGTGCTGCACCTGCCGATGGAGCAGCGCCTCAAGCGCTGGCCGCACCTGCCGCTCATCGACAAGAATGAAATCATCAACGCACAAGTCTCCGGCAAGGTTCAGGAACAGCTTACCACGGATTACACCGAGCGTGCGGTGTCGTTCATCGAGAAGAACAAGGAGCGCCCGTTTTTCCTCTACGTGCCACACTCGATGGTGCACGTGCCGCTGTATGTATCCGACAAGTTCAAGGGCAAGAGCGGTGCCGGCCTGTTCGGCGACGTGATGATGGAGGTGGACTGGAGTGTCGGCCGGATCCTCGACACGCTCCGCAAAAACAAGCTCGACAAAAACACGCTCGTCATCTTCACCGCCGACAACGGCCCGTGGCTCAGCTACGGCGAGCACGCCGGTTCGGCCGCGCCGCTGCGCGAAGGCAAGGGCACGATGTTCGATGGCGGCTGCCGCGAGAGCACGCTAATGTGGTGGCCCGGCACCGTCCCGGCTGGCAGCGTTTGCCGCACCCCGGCGATGACGATCGACGTCTTGCCAACGGTTGCCGAACTGATCGGCGCCAAGCTCCCGGACCACAAGATCGACGGCAAAAGCATCGTGAACCTCGTCAAGGGCACCAGCGACAAAAGCCCGCAGGAGGCGTATTACTTTTATTACGGCAAACAGTTGCAGGCCATTCGCTCGGGCAAATGGAAGCTCCACTTCCCGCACGCCTACCGCACCATGGCCGGCCGCCCCGGCGGCAAGGATGGCATCCCGACCAATTACACCCAGGCCAAGATCGGCCTGTCGCTCTTCAACCTCGGGAAAGACATCGGCGAAACCACCGACGTGAAGGACAAGCACCCGAAGGTCCTGGCCAGGCTGCAGGTGCTTGGCCAGGTGATGCGCAAGGAACTCGGCGACCAGGGCAAGAAAGGCGACGGCCAACGCGAACCGGGCCGCTTGGCCAAGCGCTGATTGGCCCGTGGTCGATCGAACAACCATCCCGTTCGGGGCACGGTTCTGGCGGCTTTGGCGGCCGGTTTGGCGGCGCCGCCACAAGGCCAACGGCCTGCTGTTCCCGGCGCTGCTGTTGTTCTGGGTGATGCTGCTGATCAGCCCCTACATGATCACCAACCGCATGGCGGCTTGGGCGCAGCACACGCCGATCAGCGCGGAGCTAAAAAATAACAAAACGGATTACACGATTTCGCGACAGGACGAGCGAACGGCGTGGGACCCGAAGTCGCTCTTCCGCGACAGTGAAGGCCGCTATCTCGACTACAAAATCCCGGCCATCAACTGGACCATTTGGCTGTACCTGTCGCTCTTCGGTTACTACTGCGCCTTTTACGCGGCGCAAAAGAACGACCGTGGACGAGCCGAGTCGCTGGTGATGGCCCAGGCTTGGGCGGTGACGAGCTGGATCGCCTATCCCGTCTTCGCCGTGTTGCCGGCGGACATCGACCTGCGCTGGCAGTTGGGTGAGATGGAGGGAATCTACGGCTTCATTTACGGCGCATTCCACATCCTTGACGAGCCGTTCAACGCCTGGCCGTGCCTCCACATCGCGCAGAGTTTCATCATGGCCGCGGCGCTGTCGCGCTGGTGGCTGCAACGCAAATGGACCTGGGCGGTTTGGCTGCTTTGGCCGGCCTGGCTGGGCCTGTGCCTCAGCGTGCTGACCACCAAGCAGCATTTCATCTGGGACGCCATCACCGGCGCACTGCTGGGCTTGGGCGTGTGGGGGTGGATGATGCGGCCCGGATTTCGGCATCTCGACAGCGTGGCCGATGACGATTTGCCCCTGGCCAGGCTGGCGTAAAAAATCGGCCGCCGGCAAGGGGATGGGTGTGGAGGTTTGCCGGCGGCCTACGACCCATGGCTGGGATGGGAGGGGGATGC
Source organism: Verrucomicrobiota bacterium (assembly GCA_003972865.1). Classification (GTDB taxonomy): domain Bacteria; phylum Verrucomicrobiota; class Verrucomicrobiia; order Limisphaerales; family UBA1096; genus UBA1096. The sequence goes on from QOAX01000176.1 coordinate 10,178, forward strand.
CACAGGTCGCTGAACGACAAAGCTACCCCGATTTTCCCCTAAAGCAACCCCCAAAATACCCAAAGAATTGGACTCAAGCTTCAGTGACAGCGGCTTGGCCAAGGCCGGCTCCGGCCTCGAGATGGCGAAGCATGCCCTCGAAAACCAGGCGGCCATCATCCTCGCCGAGGATGTCTTCGCTGGCCCGCTCCGGATGGGGCATCATGCCGCAGATATTGCGGCCCTCGTTGCAGATGCCGGCGATGTTCAGCAGCGAACCGTTCGGGTTCGCCCCGTCAGTCAACTCGCCAGCCTCGGTGGTGTATTGGAAGAGAATCCGCTCGTTGGCCTGCAACTTGGCCAAGGTTTCCTCGTCAGCAAAGTAACATCCCTCGCCATGGGCAATCGGCACCCGGAGTACCTTGCCCTCCGGCACCTCGCGGGTGAACGGCGAATCAGCGGTTGGAACCTTGAGAAAGACATGCTCGCAGCGGAACTGCAGTGAGCGGTTCCGCACGAGCGCCCCCGGCAGCAGGCCGCACTCGCACAAAATCTGGAAGCCGTTGCAGATGCCGATGACCAGTCCGCCGCTGTTGGCGAATGCCTTCACGGCTTTCATCACCGGGCTGAACTGCGCAATCGAGCCGGTACGCAGATAGTCGCCGTAGCTGAAGCCGCCAGGCACCACCACGGCATCGGCGTCGCCGATCGATTCCTGCTTGTGCCAGAGGTAATCGGCGTCCTGCCCGAGGACGTTGCCCAGCACATGGACGCAGTCCTGGTCGCAATTCGAGCCGGGAAACTGGAGGATAACAAAGCGCATCCGGGCTTACTCGATGGTGAAGTGGTAATCCTCGATCACCGGGTTGCTGAGGAGCTTGTGGCACGCCTCGTCGATCTTCGGCCGCCACGACTCGGCGTCACCCTCCAGCTCGATCTCGAGGTATTTGCCGACGTGAACGGCCTTCACGCCTTCGTAGCCCATGTGCTCCAGCGCGGTCTGCACCGTCTTGCCCTGCGGATCGAGCACGGCCTTCTTGGGGGTGATGACTATCTTGGCTTTCATTCATTGCGCGAACCCGGCGCGGCCAGGGCAGTGTCAGGCCAAGCGCGGCGGCGAACCAGTTAATTTTGTTCACAGCCGGAAATTTGCGCCTGGCCAAGTTTTGCTTTGCCGCGGCCAAGCGATTGGTCAAGCTCCCCGCGTGAAGCTTTCCTTCCACGGCGCGGTCCGGACGACGACCGGTTCCCGGCATCTGCTCGAGGTCAATGGCACGCGGCTGCTGCTCGACTGCGGCCTGTATCAGGGCAAGCGGCAGGAATCAATCGAACGCAACCAGCAGTTCCCGTTCGACCCCAAGTCGGTGGACGCTGTCATCCTCAGCCACGCGCACATCGACCACATCGGCAACCTGCCCAACCTCCACAAGCAGGGTTTTGCGGGGAATGTTTACTGCACGTTCGCCACGCGCGACCTCGCGGCGATCATGCTCGAGGACTCAGCGCGAATTCAGGTCGCCGACGCAGCGTACGTCTCGAAGAAGCACAAAAAGAAGGGCCTGCCGCCGGTCGAGCCGCTTTATTTGCCGGAAGACGCCGAGAGCGCGGTGCGGCAGTTCGTCTCGCTTGGCTATGAGCGGCCGATCCCGGTGGCCAACGGCGTGAAGCTGACCTTCCGCGACGCCGGGCACATCCTCGGCTCGGCACAGGTCATCCTCGACATCGACGAAGGCGGCACGAAACGCCGGCTGCTGTTCAGCGGCGACATCGGCCGCGGCGACCACGCGATCCTGCGCGACCCGCAGCCGGTCGAGGATATCGACGTATTGCTCGTCGAGAGCACCTACGGCAACCGCGAGCACACGGCGCAATCCGGGCTGTCGGACGAAGTCGAGGCGCTGCTCGCCGGCACGCTGAACAACGGCGGCAAGGTGATCATCCCGGCGTTCTCGGTGGGCCGAACGCAACTGCTCGTTTACACGCTGCACCAGCTCGTCGAGGCCGGCCGGTTGCCGGGCTTCCCCATCTACGTGGACAGTCCGCTCAGCGTGAACGCCACCGAGGTTTTCCGGCTGCATTCCGAGTGTTTCAACAGCGACATCTACACGTTCCTGCGCGAGAAGGAGAACCCGTTCGGCATGGACAACCTGACGTACATCCGCAAGGCGTCCGAGTCGATCAAGCTCAACAGCCTCGACGGCCCGGCGATCATCATCAGCTCAAGCGGCATGTGCGAGGCGGGCCGCATCCGCCACATCAGCAACCCGGACGACCTCATCCTGTTCGTCGGCTACTGCGCCTACAACACGCTCGGCTCGGTGATCCGCGCCGGCATCGACCCGGTGTACATCTTCGGGGAGCCGCACAAAGTGAAAGCCAAGATCGAGAGCTTCGACGGCTTCTCCGCCCACGCCGACAAAAGCGAGCTGGCCGACTACGTGAAAAGCCTCACCGGCGACATCAAAAAAATCTTCGTCGTCCACGGCGAGGAAGACTCGAGCCTGGCCTTCGCCGACACGCTCCGCCAACTCAAGCCAAGCGCAAAAGTCACCGTGCCGGAGCTGAACGAATCGTTTGAAGTTTAAGGCCAGGCGCTTGGCCAAGCGGAGTCACACCCGGAAGAGCACGCTCTCGCGGTTGAACCATTTCGCGCAGAAAAACAGCAGCCCGCCCGCGATCAGGGTGCTGGAGGCGAAAATGGCCAGTAGCATCGTGTAGTCCATCGTGCCCTTGAGCAGCTCCTTCATCGCCAGCGAGACGTTGGTGACCGGCACCGACGCCCAGAACCAGTTCAACTCCACACCGGGCAACATGGCGAGCGCGGCCGGGACGATCAGCACGATGCCAAACGGGGAAATCAGCGTGGAGGCCTCGGCGGAGTTACGCGCAAAAATGGAGACACTCAGCAGCAAGGCGGCGAACATGGCCGCGACCGGAATCAGCATCAGCGCCAGCAGCACCAAATCCAGCAAGTCAATCGACCCGATGAGCGTCCCGATGATCCCGCGCAACTCCCCTGCCTTGATGGCCAACCATGTCCCGAGGCTGGCCAGGTTCAGCAGCACGGCGATGATGCCGCCGCAAAAAACAGCCAAGAATTTTCCCAGCACAACCTGGTGCCGCGGGATCGGCGCCAGCAGCAGCGTCTCCAGCGTGCCCCGTTCCTTCTCGCCGGCACCGAGGTGGATCGCGGGATACACCACGCCCATGAAACAAAACGCGATGAAAAAATAAGGCACCATCCCGCCAATACGGTCGCCGATAACTTCGCGGATTTTGCCCGTGCCCTGTTTACGCAGGCGTACAGGCTCAAGTAGCGATTTCTGTTTTTGCCCCGGCGGCACGCCAAGCTTGGCCAAGCGGGCGGCGGTCAACTCATCGTTGAATTTCTCCACCAAGTCCTGCACTCGATCCTCCACCTTGCTGCCCATCGACGCATTGTCAAAATGCAACTCGATCGACGCCTGTTCCTGACCGCTCAACTGGGCCGCGGTCTTCTCCGGGATCACGAGGCCGAAGTCGATCCTGTCCTCCCGAATGGCCGCAACCAACTCGTCCGGGGAGCCAAGCGTGACTTTTTTGAAACCATTCGCCGCCTCGAAAGTCTTGGCCAACTCCGGGGCAAACTCATCCCCAAAGACGACATACTCCAGCACCTCGGTCCTGGCTTCCTGTTCCTTCTTTATCACGAACCCGATCAACAGGTTCAGCAACAGCGGAACGACCACGATCGGAAGAACGATCATCAACAGCAGGGTTTTACGATCCCGCAGGACGTCCTTCATCTCCTTGAAAAAAACGGTTTGAAATCCAGCCTTCATGTTGTTGCTCCCTCTGTTTTTGGCCTGATGAGCCTGAGAAACGCCTTGTCCAAAAACGACTCACCGGTTTGCGAACGCATCGCATCGACGCCACCCTCGAAGCAGAGTTTGCCCTCGTGGATGATGACCACGCTGTCGCACAACTGATCCACCTCGTCCATGTGGTGGGTGGAAAACAGAACCGTCCGCCCCTCGCTTTTGCAGGCAGCCACGACCGTCAGCACCGACTCCGCGGCGGCCACGTCGAGACCTGTTGTCAACTCATCGAAAAGCAGGATTTCCGGGTCATGAATCAGCGCCCGTGCGATGGACACCTTTTGGCGCATGCCGGAGGAAAGCGTTTCGTTTCGTTGGTCGAGGAACCAACCCATATCCAGCTTACGCGCCAGCGATCCGATGCGCTCGTCGAGCGCGGCGGCGGCCATGCCGTGCAGCTTGCCGTAATAGCGCAGCATCTCGCGGGCGGTCAACCGGCCGTAGAGCCCCGTGTTGCCAGAGACAAACCCGATGCGCTTCCGGATCTCCAGCGGGTTTTTGGTGAGGTCTTCGCCATCACACAACACAACGCCCGAGGTGGGCTTCAATGAGGTGGAGAGAATGCGTAGCAGCGTGGTTTTCCCGGCGCCATTCGGGCCAAGCAGCCCTAGCACCTGACCACGACGGACCCCAAGATCAATGCCGTCAATCGCGTGAAACCACCGACCTTTCTCCCGTGGATCCAGCGACTGCTCCCTGGCCCGTTTCTTCCTGGCCAAGCGAAAGGTTTTTGTGAGGGAGTTGACTTGAAGCATCACAGAATGTATTATAATTTGTACTAAAAATAATACAAATTTTTTCTACGCTTGGCCTAGCGCTTTGTTATTGGCCGCAGAGCGCTTTGAGGCGTTCGTCTGGGGTTTGGTAGGCGCGAGCGCGGAAAAGAAAATCAACGATGCTGCCCTCGTGCGGCTGGAGCCAGTTGAGCGCGATGGTGGGCAGTGGGCCGATGTTTAGGCGGTCGATGTTGGTCGCATCAGTGAGTTGCGCGGCCCATGCCTCGTCACTGGTGATGGCAGAGGCGACGAGGGTGCCGCCTATTTTTTTGATCATCTGTTCCTGCGGGCATTTAACCACACTGGTGAAAGGGAACATATACTCGGTATTCGCCATTTTGAGGTCGGGCGTGTCGCAGTGGAGAATGGTGGGCCGGATGTAATCGCAGCGCTCCATTTGCTCAAGGCGCGCGCCATGCTTGGCCGTGACATGCGTCGTGCCGGCCTCCTCGCAGCCTTCCTCGATCATGCCCCAAACCGCTTCGGCTTGGCCAGGCACAGTAAAGGCGGCGAGGCCGGCCTCTGGGTCAGTTGGATCTTTCACCTCGTACGGGCCAAGGCGCGAGGCAAGGTCTTCGGCGATTCCCTCTGTGTGGCGCGAGGCCCACACGCCAGAGCAGTTAAT